>JBDTSV010000136.1:0-9789 GCA_039930985.1 Pseudomonadota bacterium | reverse complement strand
CGGCGATGCTGGCGCTGCGGATGCGTACCGTGCCGCGGCTCGTGGGATTGAGATTGCAGACGCTGGCGGTGAACGCGGGAAAGCGGTCGAGGGGCTGATCGTAGGCGCGCAAGGACATTGGTTGCACGTGGTACTGCAGGTTCGCGTGCTGCCGGGATGGATCGCTGCGCACGAAGGCGCCGAGCTGCGAGGGCGCCATACTCATGGGCCCGGTACGGCGCAGCGCGTACTCGAGGCCAATGAGAAACCGGCCCCAGGCACTCGCCGTGGCGACATTGAGCGTGCGGACGCCGCGCACTTTGAAAACCGGCCGTATCTGCAAGTGATCCTGCAGGTTCGCGCCGACCCCGGGCGATTCGTGGACCACATCAATGCCGTGCTCACGCAGCAGCGGCGCCGGACCGATGCCGGACAGCTGCAGCAGCTGCGGCGTGCCGATGGCGCCGGCCGAGAGAATGACTTCGCGCGTGGCGCGGACCCGCAGGCGTTCGCCCCGGCCGGAGACCTGGCGAACCAGCGTCGCGCCTGCGCAGCGCAAAACGCCATCGGCGTCGCGCTCGACGTGCAGGCGCTCGGTCAGTGAATGCGTCCACACGGTCAGATTGGCGCGGGTGCTGGCCGGCCGCAGGAATGCCTTGGCCGAGCTCACGCGCAAGCCACCGTGCTGGTTCACGTCGAAGTAGCTGACGCCGGCGTTGTCGCCCGTGTTGAAATCGTCGATGCGCGCGAAGCCGGCTTGCTCGGCGGCTTCGGCGAACGCGTCGAGGATGTCCCAGCGCAAACGTTGTTTGGAGACGCGCCACTCGCCTCCCGCGCCGTGCGTCGCGCTGTCGGAACCGGCCTCGCAACGATAGCTCGACTCATGCGCGCGGAAATCCGGCAGCACATTCGACCAGCGCCAGGCGTCGTCGCCGGTCGCCTGCGCCCAGGCGTCGTAGTCGCGCGCCTGGCCGCGCATGTAGATCATGCCGTTGATGCTCGAGCTGCCGCCAAGCGTCTTGCCACGCGGATACAGCAGGTCACGCCCATGAAGCGCAGCTTCGGGTTCGGTGCGATAGCGCCAGTCGGTGCGCGGATTGCCTATGCAGCGCAGGTAGCCGACGGGGATGTGGATCCAGGCGTAGTTGTCAGGTCCGCCGGCTTCGACGAGCAACACGCGGCGTGCCGGATCGGCGCTCAGACGATTGGCGAGCAGGCAGCCCGCAGTGCCCGCGCCGATGATCACGTAGTCGAAGACCGGCTCGCTCATGCGGACCCGCAGCTTTGCTCTTGGTCATAGCCTACCGGATAAATTGTCGCCGGTTCATGAGGCAAACCAGCCGTGAAATCCGAGCGGCATGGCATAAGGCACCCAGGCTGTGGCGACAGGGCCATCGGCCACGTGCTCCGCGTCCAGCAGCGCAAGTCCGCTGCGCCCGTGCTCGTAGTCCAGCAACGTCCCTAACAACCAGCCTTCCCCGGGGCGGCGGCTGCCGGGCTTCGGTACGAATCGATGCTCTTCGGCGAATACCTTGGACCCGTAACGCCAGCGCTGCAGGTGGCCACGTTCGGCATCGACGCTGGCCACGCCATTGAAGTATGGCGCGTCGGCGGCGCCCACGGTACAAGGCGCGAACAGAAGCGCGGGTTGGTTGCCGGGAGTGCGCTCGTCGAAGATCGGGAACTCCAGGCCGGCAATCTCGTGCGATTGCCAACGCGCCGCACCGGTATTCAGGTTCAGATGCAGACTGGCCAGATCCGTGCCCAAGATGGTGTCGCCGCGTTGGCCGCGCATCGCCTGCGCCATGGGTGAACGCGCTTCTTCGGCATCCAGGTGCCGCACCGTGCGCATGATGACTTCATCGCCGCGCTCGTAGGCATCGCCGAAATGATAGGCCGCCGCGAAATCGCACTCGAACCAGCGCGGCGCATCGAGCGCGTCCTTGGGAACCACCGCCACACGACAGGCGCGGTTCGCGGCGAAACGCATCTGCTCGAAGAAGGCACCGTCCACGTGGCGCAGGTCGAAGGGCATGAGCATGAACACCAGGTACCGTGGCGTCATGGCGAAGGCATGCAGGTAACCGCGTTCCTTTGCCTCGAGCATCTGAAAATTCTGCAGCTGCCCGTCCGCGCCGATGCGCCAGACAATGAGCCCATTGCCACCGAAGAAGGCCAATGAGCCGAAATTCCAGGCGCTGCCGTCCCGTTCCAACAGTGGATGTGCCGAGAACGGCGCGGCCACCAGGTCATCGCGCCAGGTGATGGGGCCGCGCGTCTGCAGCGAATCGGGATCCACTTCGATGGCAGAGCCGCCTTCCCACAAGGCGAACACCCGCTTGCCGATGCGCACCACGGCGGTGTTCGCCGTGTTCATGTCGTCGTTGTTGCGCACCGGCGCGGGGTTCTCGATGACCGTGCCCGCAGCCCGCACTTCGAATTTCCCGCTACGCTGTTCCTGGAGAAATTTTCGGGTGGCGAGCATGCGCGCGGTGTGCGTCACCTGGCCGCGGGCGACTCGCCAACTCTGCAGCAGCCCATCGCCATCGAACCAATGCTGGTAACGTACGCCGGCACGATCGAACCACGCCGGGCCATTGCGGTACAAGGTGCCGGTCAAACTACTGGGCCAGCGCCCCGCGAGCGTGGCTGTCGTCGGCCCTGCCGATTCACGCCCGAATGTCTTCCATCCCAGGAGCCAGGGATCGTTGGCGATCCGCGCGTCGAATCCACCGCCCAGCGGGGTTTGAGCGCGCAGCAAGCCCGGCAATGCACTCGCCGCGACGCCGGCCAGGACCGATTGAATCAGCGCGCGGCGGTTCATGATTTTCGTGACACGGATTTCATGACAGGCGCTCACCGCAGGCGGACGACAATGGCCGTCGGCGCGTCCGTGACTTCAAACTTCGACTCGCTGAAATTCGCTCGCCGCATCACCTGCGGGTTGTTGCTGAAACCATAGCCTTCGCTGGGAATGCCCATGAAATTGCTGTCGAGCTTGCCGTTGTCGTTTTCATCGTGCATGACCTGAACGGCGTAGCTGCCCGCCGGCAGCTTGAAGTGCAGCACGATCTCCTTGTCGGTGGCGCCGATCTTTTGGGCGGCCACGGGCTTTTCCTGGTTGTTCCAGGCCGCTTCGGTGTTCGCCACCGACACCATCAACGTGCCCTTGGTGGCGCGAATATCCGTGATCTTGACCGTCAGATCGCCAGCATGCGCCGTAGTGCCAAGCAAAGCGCATGCCGCGATGATTCCCGAAAGGTGCAATTGCGTTTTCATCGAAGCCTCCTGATTGATGGCCGCAGTTTGGAGGCGCCATGCCTGGCCGGCAGCTGCCATTGGTCACCCGGAGGGGGTGCCGAAAGTCACTTCCTGCGGTGCATCGCTTGTGGGTAGGTCGATGAGCGGCGAAGCTTCAACCATGACGACCCTGCGAAAAGAGCCTCGGGAGCTGCTCAGCGGCCTGAACATTGCCGCCTATATCACCTGGCTCACAGTGCTGGTGCTGCTCCTCGATGCACCGCCTCACAATCTCGCCAGGACTCGCGCCGAAGCCTTCGCCTGCATGACCGGCTTCCTCGCGGTGTTCGTGTTCAAGCAGTTGCGGGGTGCGTCGGGCAGGGAAAACGCGGGCCTGTGGATGCTGCTCGCGCTGGAGGGCGTGTTGGCGCTGCTCACCTGTCTTTTCTGGTCGCCGGCCTCCGTGTCACCGATCCTGACCATCATTTTCGTGGCGGATTGCGCCTTTGTACTGGGTGCGGTGCGGCTTGCGGTGGTGGCCATCGTCCTGAATGTTGGGCTCTGGTTCATCGCCGCCGAAGTGTGGGACCTGCGCGCCGCCTGGCGCCTGCTCGTCGCGTACGGCGGTTTCCAGCTGTTCGCCATGGTCACGGCAATGTACGCGCGTCGCGCCGAAAACACGGCAGATCAGCTGCGACAAACCAACGCCCATTTGTTGGCGACACGTTCGCTGCTCGAGGAGAGTGCGCGCGATCACGAGCGCCTGCACCTGGCGCGTGAGCTGCACGATGTCGCCGGACACAAGCTCACAGCGCTCAAACTGAACCTCACGGCCCTGCAGCGCGAAGCCAACGCGCCCAATGTCGATACGGCGGCACAGCTTGCTACCGAACTGCTTGCCGACATCCGCGGCGTGGTGGCGCAGATCCGTCAGCACGATGGCCTGGACGTCCGCGCCGCGCTGACGCAATTGATCGCGCCCTTTCCGGCGCCGCCCCGGATTCACCTGCTGATGAATGACGACGCGCGCGTGGCCTGCGTCGCGCACGCCGAGACTCTGTTACGCGTGGTTCAGGAGGCGTTGACCAATGCGATCCGCCACGCCGACGCGCGCAATGTCTGGATCGAGCTTTCGCGCGCCGGCGCGCAGATTCACTTGCGCGTGCGCGACGATGGCCACGTCGAACTGCCACTCGAGGAGGGCTTTGGACTCACGGGCATGCGTGAGCGCCTGGCACAGATCTCGGCGCGGCTCGAAATCTCGCGCGCCGCGCAGGGTGGCGTCGCGCTGGATGTCCAATTGCCGTTGCAGGCCTGAGGTGAGCACCAGGATTGCCCTCGCTGATGATCAGGCGTTGGTGCGCGAAGGCCTCAAGCTAGTGCTGCGCGGGTTGGGCATCGAGATCGCCCTCGAGGCGGCCGACGGCCGTGAGCTCCTCGACAAACTCGCGCAAACGCCCGTGGACGTGATCGTCTCCGATGTGCGCATGCCGAAGCTGACCGGCATCGAGGCTTTGCGTGAGTTGCGCGGGCGCGGCGACCGCACGCCGCTGATCCTGCTCACCACGTTCGACGACAGCGAAGTGTTGCTGGAAGCCGTACAGGCGGGCGCGCAGGGCTTCCTGCTCAAGGATGCCGCGCCCGAGGATCTGCGCGACAGCATCGTCAACGTACAGCGCGGCGAATCGCTGCTGCAGCCGGTGGCTACCGACCCCGTGCGCGCGCGCTTCGCGTATCACGAAACCTCGGCGCCTTCGGCCAACTTCACGGAACGCGAGGTCGCCATCCTGCGGTTGCTGGCGGGAGGCTATTCCAACAAGGAAATTGCGCGCAGCGTGTTTCTGGCCGAAGGGACCGTGAAGAACTATGTCTCCGAGATCCTCGCCAAGCTCGATGCGCGTGACCGCACGCAGGCCGTGCTGAAAGCGATTACGCTGAAGATAATCTAGGCAGCCTAGCTACCGGCGCGCATCCCCGGTCCACGCGCTCACTGCCGGAATCTGGTGGGTCGGGTGGGACTCGAACCCACGACTAACGCCTTAAAAGGGCGCTGCTCTACCAACTGAGCTACCGACCCGCATTTTTGGGGCGGCGCAGTTTACACGATCTGCGATCAACCTTGGGCGTAGCGCGTGGGATCGGAAATCCCAGCGGAAACAAAGCCTTCGCGGCGTAATTGGCACGAGTCGCAGCGACCACAGGCGCGTCCCGCGTCGTCCGCCTGGTAGCAGGAGACGGTGAGCGAATAGTCCACCCCGAGACGTACCCCTTCGCGCACGATTTGCGCCTTGCAGAGGTCGATCAACGGTGCGCGCACGGCCAGCGACCGGCCTTCGACGCCGGCCTTGGTGGCGAGCTTCGCGAGCTGCTCGAAAGCCGCCACGAACTCCGGCCGGCAGTCCGGATAGCCCGAGTAGTCCACCGCATTGACGCCGATGTGAATCTCGGTGGCGCCGATGACTTCAGCCCAGGCCAGTGCCAGCGACAGCATGATGGTGTTGCGCGCCGGAACATAGGTGACCGGAATGCCCTCGCCGCGCTCGAGCGGCACATCGATGGATTTGTCGGTCAGCGCCGAGCCGCCGATGCGCGCGAGGTCCACGTGCATGATGCGATGTTCGTGCGCAGCCAGCGTGTGGGCGATGCGTGCCGCCGCATTGAGCTCCGCCTGGTGCCGCTGCCCGTAGGACACCGACAACGCGTAGCACTCAAGGCCAGCCTCACGGGCCATGGCAAGCACGGTGGCCGAATCGAGCCCACCAGACAACAGCACCACGGCACGCGTCATGTATTTTGCCCGTTCATTTTCCGGGAACGTTGCCCCAGAGCACCTTGTGCAATTGCATCTGGAAACGCACGGCCAAGCGGTCGGCGAGGATCCAGTCGGCCAGCTCGCGCGCCGGCAACTGTTCGGCGCTGGGTGAAAACAGGACCTGGCAGCGCGCGTTCAGTCCGCGTGACGCCACCTGCTCGCGGCTCCATTCGTAGTCGGCGCGATCGCAGATCACGAACTTGATCTGTTCTTCGGGTCGCAGCAGGCGCAGGTCGTCGTAACGATTGCGCCGCTCCTCGCCCGAGCCGGGCGTCTTCACGTCCACCACGCGGATGACGCGCGCATCGACCCCGGCCAGAGGCATGGCGCCACTGGTTTCGAGCGAGACGCGATAGTTGGCGTCGCACAGACTGCTGAGGAGCGTGAGACAGTTTTTCTGCGCCAGCGGCTCGCCGCCCGTGACGCACACGTAACCCGGTGCCAGGTCGCGGACACTCAATTCATCGACCCGAGTCAGAACGTCACCGACGCTGCGCCACTCACCGCCATGAAAGGCATAGGCCGTGTCGCAGAACTGGCAGCGCAGCGGGCAGCCGGTCAGGCGCACGAACACCGTGGGATGCCCCACGGTGTCGGCTTCGCCCTGCAGGGAAAAAAAGATCTCGGTGATCTTCAGGCGGCGCTCGCCGCCTGGCTCGAGTCCAGTCGCTTCCGGGTTCATCTACCCGGCAGACGCTTGAGGCGGTCCGCCGCGAGCTGTGCCGCACTGGTCCCCGGATATTTGCGCACCACGTCTTCGAGCGTGTTGCGCGCCTCTGCGGTTCTCTTGAGATCCGACAGCGAGAATCCGAGCTTCACCAGCGCATCCGGCGCCTTGCGCGACTCTGGCCAGTCGGACAGCACCTTGCGGTAGGCGGTGATGGCGCTTTCGAGATCGCCCCTGGTGTAGTAGCTCTCGCCGATCCAGAACTGCGCATTGCTCGCCAGGTCGCCGGTCGGGTAGTTAGTGACCACCTCGCGGAACGTGACAATCGCCCTGTCATAGTTGCCGGTGCGCAGCGCCGCCATGGCGGCGTCGTAGGTCGCCTGTGCGGAACCGCCCAGGGCCGGGGCCACCGCGGCGCCACCTTGCACCGCACCGCCGCCCACGCCACCGAGCGTTTCCAGGGCCGCGAGCCGCTTCTCCAGGTCGCTATAGAGATTGCGCGACTGGTTCTTGCCGCCCTCGGTCTGGTTCTGCAACAGCTCCACCTCACCACGCATGGTGCGCAGGTCGGCCTGCAGCGCGTCGATGCGCTGCGCCAGCTCGAGCAGGCTCTGATTGGTCAGCACGCGCTCAATGCGCTGCACACGCGCGTCGAGATCGTTCATGCGGATGTATACCGGATCGTCTTCGGGCGCGGTGGCGCATCCGACCGCCAAAGTTGCCAGACCTACGACCAGCCAGCGTTGCATCGTGATTCTCACTTGAGGTAAACGATCTCGACCCGGCGATTGAGCGCGTAGGCCTGCTCATCGCTGCCGGCGGCCGCCGGACGCTCTTCGCCGTAGCTCACGGTCGACAGCTGCGCCTCGGTCACCCCCGACAGCGCCAGCGCGCGTCGCACCGCTTGTCCGCGGCGCTCGCCGAGGCCGATGTTGTATTCACGCGATCCGCGCTCGTCGGCGTGGCCTTCGAGGCGCACCTTCTGGCCCGGGTTCTTCGAAAGATAGGCGGCATGCGCCGCCACTACGGTCTGCGAATCGGCGCGAATGTCGGCGCGGTCGAAATCGAAATAGACGACGCGCTTGGACAGCAGCTCGCCCGATGGTCCCATGGTTGCGTCCGTGTCACCGGCCGTGGCGCCCGCATTGTCGACCCCACTGGTGTCGGCGGTGGATGCCGGCGCCGGCGCCGGCGGCGCTTCTGGCGGCTTCGACTTGCAACCGCCGATCAGCGTGAAGGAAGCGAGAAGAACCGAAATCAAAGCGAGATTTTTCATTTGCACACCTGTCGTCCTGGCAAAAAGGTCATGGTAAGAATGGTCCCCAAACGGGTTCGCGCACTTCACCGGCATCGGCATCGAGCCGCGCCGAAGTCTGGCCGTCGACGGACACCGTCTGCAGCACGCCCTGGCCGCGCTCGCGGCCGGCGAAAATCAGCATCGCGCCATTGGGCGCGAAGCTCGGAGATTCTTCCTGCCGGCCCTTCGACAGCACCGTTACCGTGCCGTTCGTCAGGTCCTGCAGGGCGATGCGGTACGCGCCATTGTCGAGCGTGAGCAGCGCGAGCTGTTTGCCATCGGGCGAGATTCGCGGGCGCGCATTGTAACCGCCGGTAAACGTGACGCGCTTGGGGCGTTCCGTGCTGCCGATGGTCAACCGGTAGATCTGCGGGTTACCGGAGCGGTCGGAGGTGAAATACACGCCCGAGCCGTCGGGCGTGAACACCGCTTCCGTGTCGATGCCCGGATCATCGGTGAGCCTCGTGAGCTGGCCCGAGGCGAGTTCCAGTAGATAGATATCGAGATTGCCATTGCTGCCCGACAGCGTAAGCGCCAGCTTCTTGCCGTCCGGAGAATAGGTGGGCGCGCCATTGATGCCGGCACGCGCCGAGACCATGGTCTTCTTGCCACTGCGCCGGTGCTGCACGAAGATCGCCGAAACGCGCCGCTCGAACGACACGTAGGCCAGCCATTCGCCGTCGGGCGACCAGGCGGGCGACATGATGGGCAGTGGCGACGCCAGGATGCGCGTGCGGTTCGCGCCATCGGAATCGGCCACATAAAGTTCATAGCGCTGCGTCGGCGGCTTGCCATCCACCGACACGTAGGCGATGCGCGTCGCGAATGCACCGCGCACGCCGATGATCTTTTCATACAGCGCGTCGGCGACGCGATGCGCGGCATTGCGCAGGTTGGCGGGCTGAACGATGAAATAGGGTCCGAATATGCGTTGGCCGGTGAGCACGTTGACCAGCTCGGCATCGATGCGTATCTGCCCGTCGGCCAGCGCTGACACGCGACCCACTACCACGTAGTCGGTGCGCTGCTGTTTCCAGCCCGCCGCATCCACTTCGGCGGCGGTGGTCGGCGTGAATACCATGTCGGTGCGGGCCATGCCCTTGAAACGCCCGCTGCTCTCGAGGTCGCGCTGGATGACCTGCGCCACGTCGAGGCCGCCGTCCGCGGGCACTGCGCGCGCGAACGGCACCACGGCGATCGGGATCGGATCGGTGACGCCGGAGGTGATGGTGAGGCGCAGCTGCGCGAACGCGGGAACGGCCGCGACCAGCGCGGCAAGACCCAGGCAAAACTTCAGTTTTCTCATTCGTTCCTTCATGACGTGGGTGCGAATGTTAGCTCCAAATTACGCTCGAATAGCGCCGGATCTGGTGGCGCAGGAAGCGGCGACGCGCGCAATACCGCGGCCTCCACCGATTCACGCAGCGCCGCATCGTTGATGCTGCAACTGTTCACGCGGACGGCAGTGACCTCACCGCCCGGAACCTGGGTGACCGACACAATACAAGAGATGCCGGGCTGTGCCGAGGGTGGCTTGATCCAGGCACGTGCAATTCGCGCGACGATCTGCGCTTGCCATCGCGCCGCCTCGTCGCTGTTGCGAATGGCGGCGCCACGCGCCTCGGCCTCGAGACTGCGGCGCAACTCCGCTTCACGCGCCAGCCGTGCTTTTTCTTCGGCGGCTTTTTTCGCAGCGGCAGCGTCGTCGATACGCTTCTTTTCGAGGGCCTTTTTCTCGGCGGCGGCGCGTTCTTCATTTTGCCTGGCCACGGCGGCCTTCTCTGCCGCCGCCTG
>JBDTSV010000135.1:0-5031 GCA_039930985.1 Pseudomonadota bacterium | reverse complement strand
AGGCATGGACTTCGTACCCCACAGCCACAATGCCGACACACGCCGCTTACCCGCGCGCGCTCGAACGGCGTTGAACGCCGCACCATGTAGCCACATCTCGATCTCCGCCCAGAGCCGACGCAACTCGCCGGCTTCACGCTTCGGCAATGCGGGGCCGATTTCAGTCCCGAGCAGGCGCGCCGGATCCACCGTGTGCATTTCAGCCGCTGGCAACCCGCTCAGGAAGAATCCGCGCTCACCGCCATCGTGGAGCCCATATTGCGGACCGAAGACACGCGCAAATTCTTCGCGGCAGTTTGCGCGCTCGGATTCGTCGAGCCGCAACAGTCCGCGATCCAGCAGCCGCACGTGGTCGAGCCGCACCTCCAGCGCCACGGGGGTTGCCAGCCATTTTGAATCGATGTCGTGCGGGTCCCCGAGACCTGGATTCGTTTGCGCGAGGAGCCAGCGGCGCCAGTCGCCGATTCGTTGTGGCGAATCGGAAAACCGCAGCAGCCACTCGAGATTGGCGAGCTCACGCACCGTGGGAATCGTTGCGCCACGCCCGGCCTCCTCCGGAAGGTAGAGGTCAGAGAGGATCAGCGTGAGGCGGCGCATGACGGTATCGTATCGGACCCATGAAGATCACTCAGCACGGCCAGGACGGCATCAATCTCATCCGCCGATACGGCGCGGATTTCATCGTCATCGGCGAGCAGGAAATCCGCGCCAGCTGCATCGTCAGCGCGAGCGAGCGGCACCCCTGGGCCCCGCGGTCGATCATGGAACTCGCCGCGCCGCATCTGGCGCCGCTGTTCGCGCTCGAACCTGAAGTCGTGGTGTTGTCGACCGGCAGCCGGCAGTCGTTTCCGCGGGCGGCCCTGCGCGCGGAATTCGCGACGCGAAAAATCGGGCTCGAGGTGATGGAGATCGGTGCCGCTTGCCGGACCTACAACGTGCTGGTGGGCGAGGCGCGGCGCGTACTGGCAGCGATCATGCTGCCGGGTCCCGCGAAGGGACCCGAGTGAAGACACAGGGGGAGAAAGTTGTTTAGCGAGGCCAATGGTTCGAAGCTGACAGACTCGAATTACTGGCGAATTTTTTCTTCTTCTATTCGGCTTGTTCTACTTATTGCCGCGACTTCCCCGTTCTCCCCTGTGCCTTCACCCGGAACCCCTCTCCAAACTCTTAAAGGTCTGTCGGCGGGCGGCGACATGAAAACATGTTAAATCCTGACTGACAAGCCTCAGGGGTTTTGGGCTGACAACCCGTACCAAAACCCGGCCACAGTCTGTTAGCTAAAACAATGAGTTACGAAACAAATCAGCTCCGAGAATTTACTCGAATACTGTGGCGCAGCGTAAATATCAGGCGGTCCCGCCGAGCATGGGTACGAAGGCCACAGGCCCTAACACCTCACGCTCGATGTGCTCATCGCGCCGCGTGAACCGGATGAGCTGCTGCGCGCCTTCCGGACCCACCGGGACGATGAGCCGTCCCTTGTTAGCCAGCTGGACAAACAACGCCTCTGGAACGGCAAGCGGTGCGGCGGCCACCAGAATTCCATCGAACGGCTTCTGCGACCTCCAGCCGGTCGTGCCATCGCCGTGCTTGAGCATGACGTTCTTGATGCTCAACTCCTTGAGCGTGGCTTTGGCGCGCCTGGCGAGCGGCGCGATGCGCTCGATGGAGTAGATCTTCTTCACGAGCGGCGCCAGCACGGCGGTTTGATAGCCGCAGCCGGTACCCACCTCCAGAACTTTTCCGATCTTCCGCCCTCCTTCGAGCAGCGCTTCGGTCATGCGCGCGACGATGTAGGGCTGGGAAATCGTCTGGCTGAATCCGATCGGCAGCGCCGTGTCTTCGTAGGCGCGGCTCGACAACGCCTCGTCGACGAAGATGTGCCGCGGCACGTTGCGGATACGATCGAGCACCGCGAGATTGGAAATCCCCTGATCCTGCAGACGCTGAATCAGCCGGTCGCGCGTGCGCGCGGAGGTCATGCCGATCCCCGCCAGACGATTGCCGATCACGCGTTCACGTCGCGAACCAGCTGCGCAATCCATCGAGCGCCGCATGATTGGTGAGGTCGATGGTCAGTGGGGTGACCGAGACATAGCCCTCGGCGATCGCGTGGAAGTCCGTGCCCGGCCCGGCATCCTGGCTCGCACCGGAGGGTCCCACCCAGTAAACCGGCCGTCCCCGTGGATCCGCGGCCTTGATCACGGCTTCGGATCGATGCCGGTTGCCGAGCCGCGTGACCTTGATGCCTTTGACGGCATTCACGGCAATATTAGGCACATTGACGTTGAGGATGGTGGCGCGTCCCAACGTGGCCGCGAGCGGCGTCGCCAGCAGGCGCTCGACGATCTGGCGTGCGAAGTGCGCGCCGGTTTCGAAGTGGCGAACGGCATCGCCTCGCGACCCGTCGGTGTGCAGCGAGATCGCAACCGAAGGTTTACCGAGGAACCGTCCCTCGGTGGCAGCGGCGACCGTGCCCGAATACAACACGTCGTCACCGAGATTCGAGCCATCGTTGATGCCCGAGACCACCATGTCCGGCTCGAATGGGAACAAACCGGACACCGCGAGGTGCACGCAGTCGGTGGGAGTTCCCTCCACGAAGTAGACGTCCGCTTCCGCCTGGCCTACGCGCAAGGGCAGTTCGAGCGTGAGCGAGTTGCTGGCGCCGCTGCGATTGCGATCGGGCGCAACGACCGTGAGGTCGCCGATCCCCATGAGCCCCTCACGCAGCGCGAGAATGCCGCGAGCGCGGTAGCCGTCGTCGTTGGATATGAGGATTCGCACCGGCGCGCAATATACTCAATGCGCCAACGCGGAGGAATGCTTGAGCGGCAAACGCACCGATCCGGACACGGATGTGTTTCGTGAAGCCATGCGCGACGTCAAACCGATCGCAGTGCGCGCCGCCGTGCCGGTGACCAAACGCAAGCCGCCGCCGAAAGCGCGATTCACCGCCGCGGACCGCGCCATGGTTCTCGTCGAGAGCCTGCAGGGTTTCGGCGAAGGCGAAGTCACGGACGCCGGCGATGAGATCTCGTTTCGTCGCCCCGGGGTGCAGGATGGCGTCATGCGCAAGCTGAGGCGTGGTGAATATCGCGTCGAGGAAGTCTGCGACTTGCACGGCCTGCGCGCCGATGAGGCAAAGGCCGCGCTGCGCGAATTCCTCGCCGAATCGCTCGCCCACAACCTGCGCTGCGTGCGCATCATCCACGGCAAGGGGATGAATTCGGGCCCGCGCGGACCGGTCATCAAGACCGCGGTGAATATGATCCTTCGCAAGACGGCGCCGGTACTGGCGTTTACGTCGGCGCGCCGTGTGGATGGCGGAACCGGCGCGATCAACGTGTTGCTGGGGAGTGTCGCCCCGCGGCGCTGAAGCGCATCAGCGCTTCTTGAGGAACATCGCCTTCAAGCGTTCCTGCGTCGCAGGCACGAACCACATGTCGGTCGCCACCGCGGCGAATTCGCGTTCCTGCACCAGCGCGTGACCCGGATTGCCGAATAGATCGGTCAGATCACGCCGCGCCAGCGCGCGCGTACGCAACATGGGTTCGCGTGGCAGCGTGCAGAACTCGCGCGCCACTTCGAGCGCACGAGTCAGCACCCGCGGGACATCACACAACTCATCGACGAGTCCGACGCGCAATGCCGTGGCGGGATCGATCAACGCGCCGCGCGTCAGCAATTGCGCCGCGTGTCCGCCCACCAGACGCCTGAAAGCGCCATGGATGACCGACCCGGGAAACAACCCCACCTGCACTTCGTTGAGCCCGAGCCGGAATGCGCCGTCGGCCATGACGCGGTAGTCACCGTGGATCGCCAGCACCGTGCCGCCAGCGGGCGAGTGGCCGCCGAGCGCGAAGATCACCGGCACGCGAGAGGTCGCGATGGCGCGCTGCGCGCGCCACAGATCCACGAAGACGGCGGTTATGGCTGCACGGTCAAGCGCCAGTAACGCTGGCACGTCGAGCCCGCCCGAAAACACCCCATCATGACCGGTGACGACAATCGCCGCTTCGTTGGCCCCACCTTCGATGGCCTCGATGATCTTGCGCAGCATCTCGCCATCGAGTGCGTTCACGGGCGGACGGGCGAGTTTGATGACCCGGATCCGTCCGGCCTCGGAAGAGCTTTCGTTTACTGAGCTTTCGGTGATGTCGAGCATGCTCACTCTCCGGTGGCCGCGCTGCTGATGATCTCGCGAAGTACGGTGGTCGCAAAGCTTCCCGCCGACAACGTGAATCGCAGTTGCAGCGTATCGGCCGCATATTCGTACGTCAGGTCCCGCACGCGGGTGCGCAGCGCGCGCCGCTCGGGTTTCATGCCTTCGGCGTGGATTACCGCAAGGGCTTCGGGAAATCGCGCCGACACGGAATCTTCGAGCGCCAGCACGGCGCCCGCCGCCAACGATTCACCGGCGCCGGCCAGAGGCGCCGTAGGATGGACGTCGAGCGTGGCGCAGCGGCTCTCGAGATCCTCATTGACCGCGTCGACCGCGAACACGCTGCCGCGCCCATCGAGATTGGCGACGTCGCCCGCCGACAGCCGATTCCAGCTGCCCTGCTCCACGCGTTTCGCGAGCATGGCATTGAAGATGAGGCTGCGCGCCGCCGACAACATGAATCCCGCATCGTCGCGGCCACGCCGATCGCGACCGCCGCGCGAACGGCCTTCGGCCAGCAACTTCGCGGCGCCCAGCACCTGCGCAAGATTGCCGGCCTCGCGCCCGAAACGCTGTTCGCCGAAATAGTTAGGGGTTCCGCCCGACGCGATCAGCCGGAGGCGCGCGCCGAGCAAAGCCGCCTCGCACCGCAGACCGCGCACGGTGATGACGAAGCGATTTCCTTCCAGGGCACCACGCGGCAGCTTGCGCTGATGCGCGGCAGCGCTCAGCACCTCGTACCCTTCACCCTTGAGCGCCGCAAACTCCTCCGCCGACCGCTTGCCGCGCGGCACGGTGTAGTGTTGTGTGGTGACCGCATTGCGGTCTTTCATGCCAGCGAACCCGACTTCGAACGGTTTGACGCC
>JBDTSV010000134.1:0-11489 GCA_039930985.1 Pseudomonadota bacterium | reverse complement strand
TCATCATCATGGCGCCGATTCCGCTCACGATCATCGGCGTGATGCCGGGCCACGCCCTGCTCCGCGCGCAATTCACCGCCACGTCCATGATCGGCATGATCGCGCTCGCGGGCATCATCGTCCGCAATTCCATCCTGCTCGTGGATTTTATCGACGCCGAGATCAAGTCGGGACGCAGCATCGAAGACGCCGTCGTGCGCGCCGGAATCATCCGCGCCAAGCCCATTGCGCTTACCGCGCTCGCCGCGATGATCGGCGCGTTTTTCATCCTCGACGACCCGATCTTCAACGGGCTCGCGGTGTCGCTCATCTTCGGAATCCTGGTGTCGACCGTGCTCACGCTGCTCGTGATCCCGGTCCTTTATTTCGCGTACTTGAATCGCAAAGCCGCGCCGGTGGCGCGCGAGGGGAATTGAACATGGCACATATCGTCATCGTCGGAGCGGGTATTGGCGGTGTTCCGTGCGCCTATGAGCTGCGCAAGAAACTCGGCAAAGAGCACCGCGTGACACTGATTGGCTCTTCCCCGTATTTCGAATTCACGCCGTCGAATCCGTGGATTGCGGTGGGCTGGCGCGATTGCGCGCAGACACGCGTGCCGATGCAGCTGCCGCTCGAATCGAAGGGCGTGCAATGGATACCGGAAGCGGTGGAGAGTATCGATGCATCGGCCAACAAATTGCGCCTGCGCGAAGGTCGCGAGGTTGCGTACGACTACCTGGTGATCACGACCGGGCCGAAGCTTGCGTTCGATGAGGTTCCGGGGCTCGGCCCCACCGGTCATACGCAGTCGATCTGCACGCAGGAGCACGCGCTGCGCGCCTGGGAGCAGTACCAGGAATTCCTGAAGACTCCCGGGCCGGTCGTGGTGGGCGCCGCGGGCGGCGCGAGCTGCTTCGGGCCGGCGTACGAATTCGCAATGATTCTCGACGCGGATCTTCGCAAGCGAAAGCTCCGCGATCAGGTGCCGATCACCTTCGTCACCAGCGAACCCTATGTCGGCCACATGGGACTGGGCGGCGTTGGCGACAGCAAAGGGCTCATGGAATCCGAATTGCGGCAGCGACACATCAAGTGGCTGACGAACGCGAAGGTCGCAAGCGTGACGGCCGGGGAGATGAAGGTCGTCGAATATGAAACCGACGGAAAACCCGGCAAGGAGCATGCCTTGCCGTTTAAGTACAGCATGGTCATTCCGGCCTTCAAGGGCGTGGACGCAGTCGCTGCGGTGCCTGAATTGTGCAACCCACGCGGCTTCGTGCTTATCGATTCGTTTCAGCGCTCGAAAAAGTATTCGAACATCTTCTCGGCGGGCGTTTGCGTCGCCATCCCTCCCGTGGAAGCCACGCCGGTGCCGACGGGCGCGCCGAAGACCGGATACATGATCGAGTCGATGGTGAGTGCCATCTGCGAGAACATCGCCGCCGAATTGCAAGGCAAGCCTGCGACCTCGCAGGCCACATTGAACGCCATCTGTCTCGCGGATTTCGGCGACACCGGTGCCGCATTCGTGGCGATACCCGAGATTCCTCCGCGCAACGTCACCTGGACGAAAGTGGGAAAGTGGGTTCACCTCGCCAAGGTAGTCTTTGAGAAATACTTCCTGCGCAAGGTGCGCACCGGCTCGGTGACACCCGTGTACGAAAAGTACGTGCTCAAGGCTCTCGGCATTGTCCCGCTCAAGCGCGCTAGGCCGTAAGACTCAAGGAGACTCACTTTGCATCCCTATCCACACCTCTATCGTGCTTCCGCCTCGGGGGCGCCCTCGGGCAGCGTCATTGTCGCCTCGCCGCAGTTGCCCGATCTCGAGACGGCTCCACCTCCAGAGTTCGATGGGCCCGGTGGAATCTGGTCGCCCGAGAGCTTGCTCTGCGCGGCGGTGGCGGACTGCTTCATCCTGACATTCCGCGCTGTCAGCCGCGCCTCGAAACTGGAGTGGCTGAAGCTCGAGTGCCGGGTCGAAGGCGTGCTCGAACGCGTCGACGGAAATTCGCAATTCACTCGCTATACGACCTTCGCAACGTTGCACGTTCCGGGCGACGCAGACTCCGCCAAGGCCCGCGCCCTGCTGGCGCGCGCGGAGCATGGTTGTCTCATTTCGAATTCGCTACGTGGAAGTCGCACTCTGGAAGTGGAGGTTGTCACGAGCCCGAGTCCGTAGACGTTCGATGTGAAATCGTGTCTTTCGAGAGGCGCCGGGCGGTGCGCTTCGCCAAGAGCGATCGTCAACGACACTCAAGTTTGTACCGGCGAAGAATTCCGCGCGCGCTACTTCATGACCCAGACCCCGACCAGCGCGAATAGTGCAACGAGCACGAGAAATCCGTTCGTCACCACAAGCACCCACAATGGAATACGGCGCAGCCCCGGCAATGGTGGCGGCACTCCAGCATCCAGGCCCCGACACACGGCGGCAATCAGGCAGAACGCGCTGAACAGGATCAAGACCGAGGCGCTAATTCCTGCAAACCAGGAAGGCACAACATCTGACAAGAGCGCCCTGGCCCCGACGCCGCTGGCGAGCGCTGCCAACGCCGTGCGTACCCAGGCGGCGTAGGTGCGCTCCGCAGCCAGCAAAGTGCGAGTCGCCGCCAGTTCCGTGTTTCGATCCGCGCTCACCTCGACGGCGTCGGCCGATCGCCGGAGCTGTGTCGCGCTCTCTTCCACTTCGGCGACTTCTCGTTCCAACAGGCCCGGTTCGCGTGCCATTGGCTGATCCTGGTTTCAATTAGCTTCTATTGGAAGAACCTATAGCCGACCGCTTCGGCTCGGTCTATCGGAATTGAGCGCGTCGCAGATGCGCGATCGCGCCACCCGCACTGGGTTCTCGATTCAGAGCAGCAGGAGCCGCGAGAGATTGCGCGCGTGGTCACCGACGCGCTCCAGTGATTTCATGACAAATGCGGCGTGAACCGCGCGGCGAAACGCTTCCGCATCGCCGGTGGGGTTCGACAGCAGTCGCTGCAGGACTGTGTTGTATTGCGCGTCCAGCAGTTTGTCGGCGGCAACGACCTCCCCGGCCATCGTCGCATCGATGACATCGAAAGCTTCCAGCGATCGACGCAGCATCGATTCGGCGCGCGTTCCGAGATCGCGAATGTCACTGGTTGCCGATGGCGCGGGAGGTCCTTGATCGCTGAGCACCACGCCGGCGATCTTCTTTGCCTCATCACCCACTCGTTCGAGCTCGGCCACCGCCCGCGAAAACGCAATCAAGAACTTGAGGTCTGACGCCACGGGCTGACGCCGTACGAGCAATGCCAGGTGCTCTTCGTCGAGCGCGCGGTCATACGCGTTGATGGCGCGCTCCCGCTCGATGACGATGCGTGCGGCATCCTCGTCCCAGCCTACGTACGCACGCGTCGCCACGCGCACCTGATCGAGCGCAAGACTTCCCATGGCAACGACGTGCAGATGCAGCGCGCCGAGCGCGCCGTCGAACGACCGGCTGATGTGACCCTCGAGGCGGTTCACCCGAACCGTCCCGTCACATAGTCATCGGTCCGACGCTCACTTGCGTTGGTGAAGATGCGCGCGGTCGGCCCCGCTTCGATGAGCTCCCCGAGATACATGAATGCCGTCGTGTCGGAGATGCGCGCTGCCTGCTGAAGATTGTGAGTCACGATGGCAATGCAGTATTTTTCGCGCAGGGCTTGCAACGTTTCCTCGATGCGAAGCGTAGAAATCGGATCGAGGGCGGCAGTCGGTTCATCCAGCAGGATCACCTCCGGTTGAAGGGCAATCGTTCGCGCGAGACAAAGTCTTTGTTGCTGGCCGCCGGAAAGACTGCGTCCGTCCTGGTCCAGCTTGTCCTTCGTCTCCTCCCAAAGTGCCGCGTCACGCAGGGCCGTTTCCACACGCCGATTCAACTCGGCACGGGGCATCCGTTGCGCAAGGCGCAAGCCAAACGCCACGTTGTCGAAGACGCTCATCGGAAAGGGCGTAGGTTTCTGAAAGACCATGCCGATCCGGTAGCGCAACCCTGTCACATCGATTCTCGGCGCGAGAATGTTTTCACCATCGAGCAGGATCTCGCCGGTCGCGCGTTGTCCTGGATACAGCGCGTACATTCGGTTGAGCGTGCGCAGCAGCGTTGACTTGCCGCAACCCGATGGCCCGATGAACGCGGTGATACGGCGGGCGGCGAGCGTCAAGCTCACGTTCTTGAGCGCGTGCTGAGTGTCGTAGAAGAAGTCGAGATTGCGAATATCGACCTTGGTCTCGCCAGGCGCGTCGTCGTTGCGCGCTTGAACGGAGATTGAAATCTTCGCGGTCTCGAGTGCGCTCATTTCCGACCGCCCTTCACGGCTGCGGCGATGCTTCGCGCGACGATACTGAGAATCAGGATTGCCACGGTGATCATCAACGCGCCCGACCATGCCAGCCGCTGCCAATCAGCGTACGGGCTCAACGCGAACTGGAAGATCACGACCGGAAGATTTGCCATGGGCGCATCGAGGTTCGTGCTCCAGAATTGATTGTTGAGCGCAGTGAACAGAAGCGGCGCGGTTTCGCCACTGATGCGCGCGATCGCGAGCAACAGGCCGGTGATGATTCCGCTGCGCGCCGCGGGATAGACGACGCCAAGAACCGTGCGCCAATGATTTACGCCGAGCGCCGTCGATGCATCCTTCATTCCCTGCGGAATGAGATTGAGCATGTCTTCGGTGGTGCGCACCGTCACCGGAATCGCGATGACGGCCAGCGCCATGGCCCCGGCAGTCGCGGAAAAGTGGCCCATGCGCACGACCAACAGTTCGTAGACAAACAACCCGACGATGATCGAGGGTGCGCTGAGCAGCACGTCATTCACGAAGCGGACAATCGTGCTCAGCGTGTTGCCCCGACCGTACTCGGCCAGGTAGGTGCCGGCGAGAATTCCGACAGGAGCACCAATCGCGAGCCCGATGCCCGTCATTAGCAGGCTGCCGTAGATCGCGTTGAGTAATCCGCCGGCGCTGCCGGGCGGTGGGGTCATTTCAGTAAACGTGGCGATTGAAATTCCGGCAATGCCGTTCTTGATCAGCGTCCAAAGAATGGCCCCCAGGCACAGCAGGCCTATCAACGTCGCCACACCCGCGAACCCGAGCGCGAGACTGCTGGTAAGTTTTCGGACCCGCAGTCGATTCATACGGAAGAGAGCGCCTTGCGATTGAGCCGCATGAGCATGAGTCTGGCGATGGCGATGACTACGAAAGTGATGAGGAACAACAACACGCCCAGCGCCACGAGTGACGAGGTGTAAAGATCGCCAACGGCCTCGGTGAATTCATTGGCGATCGACGCCGAGATAGTCGTGCCTGGCGCGAGCAGCGATGCGCTGACGCGATGCGCGTTGCCGATGACGAAGGTGACCGCCATGGTCTCACCGAGCGCGCGGCCCAGCCCGAGCATGATTCCGCCGATGGTTCCGGCGCGCGTGTAGGGAACCACCACTTTCCAGATGACTTCCCATCGAGTCGCACCGAGCCCATACGCCGACTCTTTCAGGACATCGGGAACGGTTTCGAATACATCGCGCATGACTGAGGCGACGAAAGGCAGCACCATGATTGCGAGCACCAGCCCGGCCGTGAGAATGCCAATGCCGAAGGGTGGCCCCTGGAAGAGAGAACCAATCACCGGAGTGCCGCCCAGGTGGTCGATGAGCCATGGTTGCACGTGGCGTTGAAGGATAGGTGCGAGAACAAACAATCCCCAGATGCCGTAAATAATGCTTGGCACGCCGGCGAGCAATTCAATAGCGACACCGACCGGACGTCGGAGCCACTTCGGCGCCAGTTCTGTGAGAAACACCGCCACGCCAAAGCTCACCGGTACGGCAATGGCCATGGCGATCACCGATGTGACCAGTGTTCCGTAGATAGGCGCGAGCGCACCGAACTTCTCGGTGACGGGATTCCATATCTCGGTCGAAATGAATGCGAACTTGAAATGCGCGAGTGCCGGCCAGCCGCCGCGTACCAGCGTAACGGTAACTCCGCCGAGCAGCAGCAGCACCAGGATGGCGGCGACGAACGTCGCAGCACGAAAGACTTTCTCGATCGAACGCTCGCGCGCGAGCCGCGATTCGCTGACGACGACTTTGGGAGCGGTTTCGAGCACGACAGCGGCACACTCTTGAAATAACGAACGGGCCGCACCCCGCAGCAACTGCTGCGGGGGCGGCCGCTCGGCGTCATCACACCGGAGGCAACCGGCAACGACGCGTCGACACTGGTTGCATGTCAGTTCTTCGCCATCGCGGCGGCGCCCTTGATCGATGCCTTCCAGGTCACACGGACCTGGTTGATGAGCGTCGCGGGCAGCGGCACATAGTCGAGCTCGGCCGCCATGGCGGCGCCGTTCTTGTACGACCAGTCGAAGAATTTCAGGGCTTCAGTCGCCGCCGCGGGATCCGCGGGCTCGCGATACATCAGAATGAAGCTCGCGCCGGTGATCGGCCAGCTCGCAGCGCCGGGTTGATCCGTCAGGATCAGGTAATAACCCGACGCGTGCGCCCAATCGGCGTTGCTGGCGGCCGCCTGAAACGCATCTGCCTTCGGCGCCACTGCCTTGCCCGTCTTGTTGATCAGCAGGGTGCTGGCCATCTTGTTCTGCTTGGCGTACGCGAACTCCACGTATCCGATCGCCCCGCCCGTCTGCGCGGTCATGTTGGCAACACCTTCGTTGCCCTTGGCGCCGATGCCAACCGGCCACTGCACAGACGTGTTCGCGCCGATCGAATCCTTGAACTTCGGACTCGCCTTGGACAGGTAATCGGTGAACAGGAAATTCGTGCCGGAGCCGTCCGAGCGATAGATAGGAGCAATTGCCGTCGCCGGCAGCTTGACCTTCGGATTCAGTTTGGCGATCTTCGCGTCATTCCATTTGGTGATCTCTCCCATGTAGATGGAGGCGAGAGTCGGACCATCGAGAGTCAGTTGGCCCGCACCGACGCCCGGCACGTTCACCACTGGGACGACGCCACCGATGATCATCGGGAACTGGATGAGTCCGGACAGCTCCAGGTCCTCCGGCTTGAGTGGCATATCGGAGGCACCGAAAGTGACCGTCTTCGCCTTGATCTGCTTGATACCGCCGCCGGAGCCGATCGACTGGTAGTTGAGACCCACTCCGGTCTGCTTCCTGTACGCGTCGGCCCATTTTGCGTAGATCGGATACGGAAAGGTTGCCCCCGCTCCGGAGATGTCCGCCGCAAGCGCAGCCGCACTGATTGCCATCGCGGCGATCGCCGCCATCAATTTTCCTGTCATGAATCGCATCGTCGTACTCCTCGATCTCGTAATAGTTAGAACGCGACCTGCGCCCACACACCGACTTCGCTGTATTTGCCTTCGTTCAGGCCGCCGATCGTGCCGTTGCTGGTGCTCACTGTGCCTCCGCCGTCCACTTTCTCGTGCTTGTAGACCAGCGCGATGTCGATGTTCTTGCGGGGCCGAGTCACGAGCCCGACGTTGAAGTACTCGTCCTTGAGGTCGGCGCTCAGGTCCTTGCTGGTTTTCGCCGAGTCAGCGCGCGCGAACGCACCCCAGGTCGCACTGAAGTTGTATGAACCCCAGACGGAGAATCCATCCGCCTTGTCGCTGGCGATGGTGGTCACCTGATTCCAGTCGCTCGCCTGGAAATATTCCGCACCGACACGAAGCGGCCCGTTGACGTAGGCGGCAAGAGCGTCGACTCGCTCGGCAGTGTGCTGGGGCGCCGTCGCGCTTCCTTCGACATCCTTGCCCAGCTTGCCGCTGTAACCGCCAACCGCGAGCGTGAGGCCCTTCACCGGTGCGAATCCCAATCGGGCCTCGAAGTCGACGCTGTTCGAACGCGTGGGGTTCTTGTAGCCAGCGCCATTGATGACCGAGGCGGCGTAGTTGAAGCGCCCTTCGGCGGCCTTGCCGCCGGCGTGCAGGCCCCAGTCCGCGGAAGTGCCGAACTTCAGGCGGTCGATGATGACGTTTTCGACGAAGCGATAGCCATACAGGTCCTCGACGAATGGCACCCACGGAAGGTCCGCGGAACCTACGCGAGCGATGAATGCATCGGACAGCTTGGCCTGCGCATAAGCTTTCTTGACGTAGATCTGGGTTTCGCCGTCATTGGCGACATAGTTGAAGTCGCTGGTGACATTCACCGACCAAATGTCATCGAAGTTGTGGGTGACGCCCAGATAAAAGCGTTTCACGTCAATGCCGGTGCCGTTGGCCGCGGAATCGTTACCGTCGTTGCTGAGATCGTAGCTGGTGACGTCAGCGTACATTTTGCCGCCGACCGTGGTTGCCTCGTCGGCCATCGCAATCGTCGGAAACGCGCCAACGGCGCCGACGAGTGTCATCGCCCAGGCCGCGCGCAAAAAATCCATTCGCATTTGTGAAACTCCCGTTACCGCTGACATTTGCTGCGGACGGGATTTAATTGCGCTCGTATTGCGGTTTTGTGTCAGCGTAGCCTGTGTCTAACTAGTTAAGCGAACCACACATCACTGCCTATGGGTATCAACGTACGTCGTCGACATCACGATTTGGCAGTGACGCCGCCCTGTTTCGCGGAAATAGGGCAAGCCCGTACGTGATGAAGAGACAGCGATGCTTTGGCGGGCGGAGCGACAATCGCCTGAAGTCTTTTTTTTTCGCGCCCTCAGAGTAAGGCGCCGCCCGGATCAGTCCCGGGGGATTTCCGCGCCCATCCGCACGATCTCCGCGAGAGTCCTGCACTGCAATTTTTCCATCATGCGTGCTTTGTACACCTCGACCGTGCGCGGACTGATATCGAGGCGCGCCGCGATATCGCGGTGCTGAAGTCCTTCGGTGAGCAACTTGAGTACGGCCAGCTCGCGCGGCGTCAGGCGTTCGAGCAGCGCCACGACTTCGGTTCGGCGGTGCTGCTGGCGGTGTCGCTCCTCGTCGATACGGATGGCATTGAGCAGCACATCCAGCAGGATATCGTCGTTCACGGGCTTTTCGATGAAGTCGACGGCGCCGTTCTTGAGCGCCGCTCGCGTCGTCGCAACGTCCCCATGTGCGGTCAGCATGACGACCGGAAGTGATGCGCCGCGCTTGCGTAGCTCCTCCTGCAGCTCGAGCCCGGTCATCGCCGGCATTTTCAGATCGGTAAGCAGACACCCGCGGCAGTTCGAATCGAACACCGCGAGAAAATCTACCGCCGACGCGAACACGGCAGCGCGCATTCCCTTGAGCGAAATGAGCAGGCTGAGCGCATCGCGCACGGCCGCATCGTCATCGACGACGAATATCGTTGGGCCATCGGTCGACTGCCGCTTCATGTGGTTTCCCCGTCCTTTGCAAGAGTCAGCGGCAGGACGATCGTAAATCTCGCGCCACCCAACGGACCTTGGGACGACGCGAAGAGCTCGCCACCGCGCGCGCGCGCCAGCGATCGGCTTAATGCAAGCCCCAGCCCCATCCCATCGGGCTTGCTGGTCACAAAAGGCTCAAAGAGTTGTTCCAGCACCGGCGAAAGTATTCCGCCGCCCGTATCGTCGACGGTAATACAAAGCCTGTCCGCTTCGATGCTCGCGCGCACTTCTATTCTCTTTTCAGGCGAATTTTGGCCCGCAGCGGCGTCAACCGCATTGGCTATCAGATTGTGAAGCATGATCGCGAACTGTGTCTCGTCGGCTTCGATCAGTGTCACCTTGTCATCGACGATCAGATTCATGTTGACGTTGCAGGAACGAAGTGTGTCTGCAAACCCTGCAGTTACCGCGTTGCAAAGGCTGCGGATGTTGACCGGATCCAGCCGTGAGCCCCCGCCCACATAGAAGTTGCGCAGTCGATGCAACACATCAGAAGCGCGCATTGCCTCGTGTGTTGCCTTGCGCAGTGTCTGACGCAATCTCTCTTCCTCAATCGATGGAGACTTCGCCAGGATCTCCGACGCATTAAGGTACGAGATCAAGGCGGTGATGGGTTGGTTGAGTTCATGGGTGAGGCTCGAGGCCAGTTCCCCGGCCACCGCAAAACGCATGGCACGGGACAAAGCCGCATCGCGCTCACGCAATTCGGTCTCCGTGCGCCAACGCTCCGCCACGACCGCACCGAGAAGGAGTGCCGCGAGGCAGAGAGTCAACATCAGAACTTGCAGGTCAACGAATCGCGGAGTCGGGACAACGGCCTCCGCGGCCACGATGAGCACCGCCTGAATCGCCAGCACCGCGAGCAAGGCCCCGGACCAACCCCAACGCAGTGCGATCCAGATCACCGGCACGAACAATAGGTAGAAGAAGCGCAGTTGCTCGGAAACCGGGAGCGCGAAGATTGCCCACGGCAACACCAGAACGAGCGCCGATTGCAGGGCGATCTCGGCGCGCCGCCCGCGCAGCGACCGCAAAATGCCATCTCGAAAATTGCCCGGCAGCAGCAAAGGCGCGAGCATCAATGCGCCGTTCAATTCCGCGAACCAGTAACGCGCGATTCCGCGAAGCGCATCATCGGGCGATACATCTCCCGTTCCGATGAATGCGCCCACGTATCCAATAGCCGCAATGAGCGTCATGACGGCTGAGGCACCGGCGACCTTTGCGGCTTCGCTGGTGGTTTGAATCATCGATTGCTTGAGGAGACGACGCAGCATTGCCGCGAGAACACCGTAACTGGCCGCCACCCACAAAGAGCCCCCGACGACTGCGACGGGCGAGACCTGCGCCCGCCTGATTACGAACTCGGTTATGAACATCGCGATCGCCGTGGCGAGAGACCAGCGCGGACCGATGACGAAGAGAACCGCGAGTGTCAGACCCGCCTGCGGATTCCAGGGCGTAATGGCTGGAGCAAGTGCCGGCCGGGCGAAGGTGAGCCAAGCAAGCAGCGCGTAGCAGACAACATATGCGCCAGCAAGGACTACTTTACGATTGCCCGAGAATTCAAATTTCACTGCGATCGCCCGAGCGCTGAGTCCGACGATCTTGGCAGCCAGGTCTTGCGGCGTTCACGTCGCGGGACGGACTCCTGACGAGTAGTTAGCCGCATGTCTTTTCTGTGCTGGCGCCCGTGCCGCGTGGAGGTCTGAAATACCTGCCTTCTTGGGAATTGTAACAGTCAGGACTCCGTCCTTGCCCGCTGCATTGACTTTGTCGCTGTCCACGGTATTGGGTAAAACAAAACGGCGATAGAACTGCCCCTGGCTGCGCTCCGTGCGCCGATACTGAGGGTCATGTCCGCGTGACCCGCCAGAGCATGGTCCCAGAGCTGTTTCAACGACTAATGACTGTGTCTAGTTCAGCGGCTCGTCCAGGCGGTAAATTCCATCGGCGAGTTCCACGACGACATCCGCGTTGCTGTTGGCGGCGCCGACAGCGCGCTGGGCGCGGACCAGGGTCCTGAATGGGCGCGAAGCGGACCCGTCCCCCGCATCGTCGCCGCGAGGCGGAACGTGGATAGAGACCGTCGGAATGCGGCGCTGGTTCTCGGGAATGAACGCCGCGGCGCAAATGACCGGCAACGTGGCGATCCAACAGACGAAGATCTTCTTTCCCA
>JBDTSV010000133.1:0-13480 GCA_039930985.1 Pseudomonadota bacterium | reverse complement strand
CTGGTGGCGCGCGCGGATGTTAGGCGGTCGCACCAATCACTGGGGTCGCATTTCGCTTCGCAATGGGCCGTACGACTTCAAGCCGCAGACGCGCGATGGACTCGGCTTCGACTGGCCGATGGGCTACGAAGATCTCGCGCCGTTCTACGACAAGGTCGAAATGCTCATCGGCGTGTACGGCTCCAACGAAGGTCTCGAGAACACGCCGAACTCTTCACCGGGTGTGCTGCTGCCGCCACCGAAGCCACGCGTCAGCGACCTGCTGGTGCGCAAGCATGCGGCGAAACTCAAGGTGCCGGTTATTCCAGGTCACCGCGCCGTGCTCACGAAGAAGCTCGACGATGCGCGCATCCCCAAACTACTGCATCCGGGCAATGCGAAGGCGCAGAAGATCCTCGCCGAGGACATGCGCGCCCGCGCCGCCTGCTTCTTCGCCACGCCGTGCGGCCGCGGCTGTTCGATCCGCGCCAACTACCAATCGACCACCGTGCACCTGCCGCCAGCCATGGCCACCGGCAATCTCGACATCGTCACCGACGCGATGGTGCGCGCCGTCACGAAGCGCGCTGGTGGCGGCGCGGACGGCGTCATCTACATCGATCGCAGGACCGGCGCCGAGCATCGCGCGAAAGCGCGCGTCGTGGTGCTTGCGGCCAGCGCGCTCGAGACGGTACGAATACTCCTGAATTCGGGAGTCGCCAACGGCAGTGGCAAGGTCGGCAAATACATCATGGATACCGTCGGCGCCAATTTCGGCGGCCAGGTCCCCATGCTCGAGGGCCTGCCCCCGCACAACGAAGACGGCGTCGACGGCGGCCACATGTATGTGCCCTGGTGGCTGTACAAGGAGCAGGTCGCCGGGAAGTTAGGCTTCGCGCGCGGCTATCACATCGAATTCGACGGCGGCAAGACCATGCCCGGCATGGGCACGGGCGCGGGACTCGAGTGGCTCAACGGCGGCAACTACGGCAAGAAGTTCAAGCAAGACGCGCGGCGCTACTACGGCTCCTTCGTGAAATTCGCCGGGCGCGGCGAGATGATTCCGAACGACGATTGCTACGCCGAGCTGGATCCAACCACCAAGGACAAATTCGGCATTCCGGTGCTGCGCTTCCACTGGAAGTGGTCTGATCATGAGACCCGCCAGGCCGCGCATATGCAGAAGACTTTCGCCGAGATCATCGATGCCATGGGTGGTCGCATGGCTACGCCACCGCAAAGTGGTGAGAAGGCCATCAAGCAGGGCGGAATCATCATTCACGAAGTGGGCGGCGCCATCATGGGCGACGATCCGGCCAAATCCGTGACCAACAGCTTTGGACAGAGCTGGGAGATGAAGAACCTGTTCATCACCGATGGCGCCACGCTGTGTTCCAACGCCGACAAGAATCCGACGCTCACCATCATGGCGCTGGCCTGGCGCGCCGCCGAGCACATGCTCGGCCTCATGAAGAGGAAAGAGCTATGAGCATGGATCGTCGCACCACCCTCAAGTGGATGTTCGCGGCTGCGGCTACGGTCCCCGGGCTCGACGCGCTCGCCGACACGCCCGGGCCGCAGGCGCGCGATGTCGCCGGGACCCAAGCCGGCTACGGCACCGATCCCGCCCTCATGAAAGAGTGGCACGCGGGCGGGCCCTGGCCGCTGACGCTCGGCGCGCCGGCCAGACTAACTACCGCAGCGCTGTGCGATCTCATCATCCCCGCCGACGAGGTGTCGCCGTCGGCCTCGGCGGTCGGCGTCGTCGACTTCATCGACGAGTGGATCAGCGCTCCCTATCCGCAGCAGCGCGCCGACCGCACGATCATTCTTCCGGGTCTGACCTGGATCGAAGCAGAGGCGCAGGCGCGATTCGGCAATTCATTCGCGGCGCTCGAGTCCGTGCAGCGCGAAGCCATTGCCAACGACGTCTGCAGCGTCGGCAAAGCGGCGCCGCAATCCGCCACCGCCGCGAGGTTCTTCGCGAAGTTCCGCGATCTGACGGCGGGCGGTTTCTACAGCACACCGGTGGGCATGAAAGACATCGGCTACGTCGGCAACGTACCGCTCGCGAAGTTCGACGGGCCACCGACCGAAGTCCTGAAGAAAGTAGGATTGGCCTGAGCAGCGCATCGTCGAGGTGGTTGCGCTCTCCCTCTCGTACTGGGAGCTCACCTCACCCGCGCGACCGCCCACACGTCCACCCGACGGACTCCCGCCGCAAGCAGAGTGAGCTTGAGCTCCGCCACCGTGCTGCCGGTGGTGATGACGTCGTCGATCACCGCCACGTGGCCGGCATCTAACAACCTGCGCAACGCACGGGCGCCGTGCACCGCGAACGCACCGCGCACGTTGCGATGGCGGTCGTCGACGTTCAACGAGGTTTGCGACGGCGTGTCACGCAAGCGCCGCACCAGCGCGTGCGCGAACGGAACGCCGAGCATCCGGCCGCTGTACCGCGCCAGCGCCGCCGCTTGATTGAACCCGCGCTCGCGCAATCGTGAGCCGTGCAATGGCACCGGAAGCAGCAGGCGCGGCAGCGGCTCGCCGCGATCGCGCACGGCGTGCGCGAGCAGCACTCCGAGCACGCGCGCGTGGGCCATTTCGCCGTGGTACTTGAGCTTTCGAATCAGGTCGTCGATGGGCGGCTCGAAGCGAAGCGCCACCACCGCTCCGGCAGGCCGGTCGATGATCCACGGCAGGTCGGCGTGACAGAAACAGCACAGGTCGAGATCCAGTGACGCGCCGGGGAAACCGCAGAGGCAACACTGCGGCGGGAACAAGGTGGCCGCGAGCAGGCGCGACGCCCTGACGGCCGCCGTCAACCGCAGATGGTGCAGTTGGTTGACAATGGAACGGCCGGTGTCGAACATGCCCGAAGTTTCACGGTGCCGGCCGCGGCCGGCCAGCCGGAAAACTAATGCAAATCAACGCTTAAAGGGATGGAATGAGCACCGTACGCCACGACTGGACCATCGCGGAAGTCGAAGCCCTGTTCGCCCTTCCATTTGCCGACCTCATGTTCCGCGCCCAGGAAACCCACCGCGCGAACCACCAGCCCAACGCCGTGCAGATGAGCACGCTGCTGTCGATCAAGACCGGCGCCTGTCCCGAAGACTGCGCGTACTGCCCGCAGTCCGTGCGGTACGAAACTGGCCTAGAGCGCGAGAAGCTCGTGCCACTCGCCGAGGTTCGCGAACGTGCGCAGGCCGCGAAAGAAGCCGGCGCCACCCGCTTCTGCATGGGCGCCGCCTGGCGCTCGCCCAAGAAGAAGGATGTCGAGGCGGTTGCCGCCATGATTCGCGAAGTGCGCGCGCTCGGCATGGAAACCTGCGCCACGCTCGGCATGCTCACGCCGGCTCAGGCGCATGAGCTCAAGGACGCCGGCCTCGATTACTACAACCACAACGTTGACACGTCGCCGGAGTTCTACGGCGAGATCATCACCACGCGCACTTACCAGGATCGTCTGGACACGCTGGCCGCGGTGCGCGACGCCGGGCTCAACGTGTGTTGCGGCGGCATTGTCGGCATGGGCGAAACCACGCGCGATCGCGCCTCCATGCTCGCGACGCTCGCCAATCTTCCGCAGCATCCGGAGAGCGTGCCGATCAACCAGCTGGTGCGCGTGCCGGGTACGCCGCTGGCCGGCGCCGCAGCCGTGGATCCCTTCGATTTCGTGCGCACGATTGCCGTCGCGCGCGTCGTGATGCCGAAAGCCTTCGTGCGCTTGTCGGCCGGTCGCGAGGCAATGGGCGACGAGCTGCAGTCGCTGTGCTTCCTCGCCGGCGCCAATTCGATTTTCTACGGCGAGAAATTGCTGACCACCGGCAACCCGGACGTGGCGCGCGACCGCGCGCTGCTCACGCGTCTCGGAATCGAACCACTGGTGCCACCGGCGCTCGCTGCCGCCACGGCGAGCGAACCCGCCGCACACGTCCACGGCCCAGGCTGCTCGCATTCGGCACCGCGCCCGGCAGCCGCATGCAACGCACCCCTGACGCGCTGAAGGCGGCGCTCGCCGACCTCGATCAGCGCCACCTGCGACGCACGCGGCGCGTGGGTCTGCGCGCCGGTCTCGTCAACTTCTGCAGTAACGACTACCTTGGACTGAGCACGCATCCCGAGGTCGTGCGCGCGTTCGTGGAAGCCGCGGCGAAGTACGGTGTCGGCAGCGGAGCTTCGCACCTGGTTACCGGTCATGGACCGGAACACGAAGCGTTGGAGCAGGCGTTGGCGGTGTTCACCGGGCGCGAAAAAGCGCTGGTGTATTCCACCGGGTACATGGCCAACATGGGCGTCATTGGCGCATTAGCGGATCAAACCGCCACTGTGGTGGCCGACAAGCTCAATCATGCGTCACTGATCGATGGTTGCCGACTGACTCGAGCGCATTCGCTGCGCTACCGCCATGGCGATTCGGACCATGCGCGACAGCTGCTGGCGGAGCTCGATCCCTCCATCGATACGCGGCTGTTGATCACCGACGGCGTGTTCAGCATGGATGGCGATCTGGCGCCGCTGCCGGCGCTTGCGCGCGCGGCGCGTGAGTCCAGCGCGTGGCTCATCGTCGACGATGCGCACGGGCTCGGGGTGGTCGGCGCGACCGGTCGCGGCACGTGCGAACACTTCGGATTGAATGCGCAGGACGTACCCGTGCTCGTCGGCACTTTCGGCAAGGCATTCGGCACCTTTGGGGCGTTCGTCGCCGGCGATGCGGATCTCATCGATTTCCTGATTCAGAAATCCCGCCCGTACATCTATACGACGGCACTGCCGCCGGCGGTCGCCGCGGCGACGCGCGCCGCGCTCGAGGTGAGCCAACGCGAATCGTGGCGGCGCGAGAAAGTGCTGGCGCTGGCGCAGCGCTTTCGGCGTGGCCTCGACCTGGAACCGCGCGAAGCCCAAACCGGTACCACCATCGTTCCGGTGGTGCTCGGCGAGCCGCAAAGGGCCATGGCCATCAGCAGGGCGCTCGAAGACCTGGGCTTCCTCGTGGCGGCGATTCGCCCGCCGACGGTGCCCGCGGGCACGGCGCGGCTGCGCGTCACGCTGTCGGCCGCGCACGAAGAATCGCAAGTGGACGCGTTGATCGTGGCGATTCAGCGGCTGCTCGCCGCATGAGCACCAACGATCCCGCGCAGGTTTTCTCGCTCGACCGCCGCGCCGTCGCGCAGGCATTCGATCGCGCCAGCGGCAGCTACGACGCCGCGGCCGCGCTGCAAGTACGCGTGCGCAGCGAATTGATGGAGCGCATCGCGGAGCTCGAGGTCGCGCCGCTCACCATCCTCGATCTCGGCGCCGGCACCGGGCACGCCTCGCGCGCGCTGAAGCGGCGCTACCCGAAATCGCTGGTGGTCGCCGCCGATATCGCCACCGGCATGCTGGCGCGCGCGAAAGCGCAATCCCGCTGGTTGCGTCGTTTCGAGCGCGTACGCGCCGATGCCTATTCGCTGCCATTTCGCGATGGCTGCTTCGACCTGGTCTTCAGCAGCCTGATGCTGCAGTGGTGCGACGATCTGGACGCGGTTTTTGCCGAAGCCGCGCGCGTGCTCCGGCCTGGCGGATTGCTGCTGTTCAGCACTTTCGGACCCGGCACGCTGGCCGAATTGCGCGAGGCCTTCCGCGAAAGCGAAGCGCCCGGCAATCACGTCAACCATTTCTTCGATCCGCACGCTCTCGGCAGCGCGCTCATGCATGCCGGCCTCAAAGAGCCGGTGCTCGACGTGGACCGAGTGGTCATCGACTACCCCGATGTGCTCACGCTGATGCGCGAGCTCAAAGCCATCGGCGCACACAACGTCACGCGAGGTCGCGCGCGCGGACTCACGGGACGCAAGCGGCTCGCCGCGATGACCCGGGCTTACGAGACTCAGCGGCGCGGCGGCCGGTTGCCGGCGACTTATGAAGTGATCCACGCGATTTGTTGGGGCAGCGGGCACAGCCGGGAACCGCATGGCCTGCCGGGCGAGGCGTTGATCTCGCCATCTGCAATTCGCAGGCGCGGGCAGACATGACGCGCGCTACGGGAAAACAAGGCTTTTTCGTCACGGGCACCGACACCGGCGTCGGCAAGACGCTCATCACCGTGGCGCTTGCACGCGCGCTGGTCGCACGTGGCGTGCGCACCGCCGTCATGAAGCCGGTCGCGGCCGGCGCCCTGCAGACTGCCGAGGGTCCGCGCAACGACGACGCGCTCGAGTTGTTAGGCGCCAGCAACGTCAAGGCCGCCTACGACGATGTGAACCCGTACCTGCTGATGACGGCCGCCTCACCGCACCTGGCCGCGCGCCACGATGGCATCTCGATCGGCCGGGAAAAGATCCTGGCCGCGCAGCGCCGCCTTTCCGCGATCTCCGACATCGTGCTCGTGGAAGGTGCCGGCGGCTGGCTCGCGCCGATCGCAGGTGTCGCGACGATGGCCGACATCGCAGAAAAAATGGCGCTGCCGGTGATTTTGGTGGTGGGCCTGCGGTTGGGCTGTCTCAACCACGCCTTGCTGACCCGCGAGGCGATCCGGTCTTCGGGTTTGCCTTTCGCCGGCTGGATCGCGAACAAGATGCGCGAGGAAATGCCGCTGGCCAGCGCGAATATCGAGACGCTCGCGAGTCGCTTTGGGATGGCACCGCTCGCGACGGTCCCGGCGGGAAATCTCCCACCGGCGGCGGTTGTCCCGGCATGGGCTGCCGAGGCCGCCACAAAGCTCGTAAGCCCTTGAGTGCGCCAGCAAATTCGCTGGTATAGTCGCGCCCCGTGCTAGCCGCCGCCCGCCACATCGATCTGGCCCCGCATTGCTCGTTGAGCACGCGCGGCGCGCTCACGTTTTTCGGCTCGGTTTGCCTCCCCACTTTCGCGGTTGCCGCGGCCGCGACGTGGCTCGGCTACTGGCCCGTACTGCCGTTCGCTGGCGCGGAAATGCTGCTGCTCGGCTGGGCGCTGCGCTCGAATATGCAAAGACGCCACGACCGCGAGAGCATCGACGTGTCGGAAACGGAAATCGTCATCGAGTACGCGCGTGGCAATCAGCGCCGCGTTGTGTTCCCGCGCCACTGGGCACGGGTTAAAATCCGCCGCCCGAAATCGCCCCTCCACCGCGGCCAGCTCGTCATCGAGTCGCACGGCCGCGTCTGCGAGGTCGGCGCGTTTCTGACGGAGGAGGAGCGTCACCAGCTGGCCGCCAAACTTGGGCGTCTGATTGGTGGCATGAATCAGTCACCGGCACTGCCCGCGGACGATTCACCGCATCAGTTTTCTTGAGGTCATCGATGAGCTTTCACATGAACAACGCCTACGCGCGCCGTGGAATACAGGCCGCCTCCGTCTCCTTGTTTGCCCTGCTGGCGCCGGTGGCGCACGCCGAATGGGGGCTCAACATGACCCAGGGTGTCTCCATCCTGAGCAAGGAGATCTACGGTTTGCACATGACCATCTTCTGGTGGTGCGTCGCGATCGGCATCGCGGTGTTCGGCGCGATGATCTATTCGCTGGTGAAGTTCCGTAAGTCGCAGGGCGCGAAGGCGGACACCACGCTGGTTCACAGCACCAAGGTGGAGATCATCTGGACGGTCATCCCCATCATGATCCTCGTGGCCATGGCCATTCCCACCGCCAAGGGCCTCATCAAGATCGAGGACATGGGCAACGTGGCGCTCAACATCAAGGTCACGGGTTACCAGTGGAAGTGGGAATACGAATACCTCAACCAGAACGTGCGTTTCTTCTCGACGCTCAAGCGCGACAGCAACGCGGCCCGCCAGCTCGATTCGGGCATCGACCCCAAGACCGTTCCTAACTACCTGCTCGACGTGGACAATCCGCTGGTGGTCCCGGCCGGAACCAAGATCCGTTTCCTGCTCACCGCGCAGGACGTCATCCACGCCTGGTGGGTGCCGGCCTTCGGCATGAAGAAAGACGCCATCCCGGGCTACGTGAACGAGATCTGGGTGCAGGTCGATGCCGACAAGGTCGGCACCTATCGCGGCCAGTGCGCCGAGCTCTGCGGCCAGGATCACGGCTTCATGCCGATCGTGGTCGAAGTGAAATCGCCGGCCGACTACGACGTCTGGCTGCGCGCCAAGCAGGCCGAACAGAAGCTCGCGGGTGATCCGTCGCCCACCGCGGTCGTCGCGACCGCAGCCACGCCCGCCGTTACGCAATAAGTTTCAGAAGAAGCACAGACATGGCACACGAACACACAGCTGACGAACACGCTCACGACGATCATCACGATCACGGTCCGGCCCATGGCTGGCGCCGCTGGGTCTACGCAACGAATCACAAGGACATCGGCACGATGTACCTCATCTTCGCCTGCGTGATGTTCTTCGTCGGCGGCTTCATGGCGATGATCATTCGCGCCGAGCTCTTCCAGCCCGGCCTGCAGCTGGTCGAGCCGCAGTTCTTCAATTCGATGACCACCATGCATGCGCTCGTCATGATCTTCGGCGCGGTCATGCCGGCCTGGACCGGCCTCGCGAACTGGATGATCCCCATGCAGGTGGGCGCGCCGGACATGGCGCTACCGCGTCTCAACAACTTCTCGTTCTGGATCCTGCCGTTCGCGTTCACGTTGCTGCTCAGCACGCTGTTCGTGCCGGGCGGGGCGCCGGCCGGTGGCTGGACGCTCTATCCGCCGCTCTCGCTGCAGGGTGGCGACGGCTTCCCGATGGCCATCTTCGCCATCCACCTGATGGGGGCGTCTTCGATCCTCGGCTCCATCAACGTGGTCGTCACGATCATGAACATGCGCGCGCCGGGCGTGGGCCTGCTCAACATGCCGCTGTTCTGCTGGAGCTGGCTGATCACCGCCTATCTGCTCATCGCGACCATGCCGGTGCTCGCCGGCGCGGTCACCATGCTGCTCACCGACCACTTCTTCGCCACCAGCTTCTTCTCCGCCTCGGGCGGCGGCGACCCGGTGATGTTCCAGCATATCTTCTGGTTCTTCGGCCACCCCGAGGTGTACATCCTGATCTTGCCGGCGTTCGGCATCATCTCGGAGATCATCCCGACGTTCTCGCGCAAGCCGCTGTTCGGCTATGACGCGATGGTCTACGCAACCGCGGCGATCGCCTTCTTGTCGTTCATCGTCTGGGCGCACCACATGTTCACCGTGGGCATGCCGCTCGCCGGCCAGTTGTTCTTCACGCTGTCGACCATGCTCATCTCGATCCCCACGGGCGTAAAGGTTTTCAACTGGACCGCCACGATGTGGAAGGGCTCGATCAGCTTCGAACCGCCGATGCTGTTCGCGCTGTCATTCCTGTTCCTGTTCACCATCGGTGGCTTCTCGGGCCTGATGCTCGCCATCGTGCCGGCCGACTTCCAGTACCACGATACCTACTTCGTCGTGGCGCACTTCCACTACGTGCTGGTGCCGGGCGCGGTCTTCGCCATCATGGCGGGCGTGTACTACTGGTTGCCGAAGTGGAGCGGCAAGATGTACGACCAAACGCTCGCCACCTGGCACTTCTGGCTCTCGGCCATCTTCGTGAACGTGTTGTTCTTCCCGCAGCATTTCCTCGGACTCGCCGGCATGCCGCGCCGTATCCCTGACTACTCGGTGCAGTTCGCCGACTGGAACATGGTGTCGTCGCTCGGTGGCTTCGGTTTCGGTCTGTCACAGCTGCTGCTGCCGTGGATCATCTACAAGTGCGTCAAGAGCGGCGCGCCGGCCACCGGTCGCGTTTGGGAAGGCGCGCATGGTCTGGAGTGGGAGCTGTCCTCGCCGCCGCCGTATCACAGCTGGGATCCGCCGCCGTCGCGTGAGATCGTCGCGCGCGGCGTGCAGCACTAAGCGATGACGGCGATGACACCCGAAGAATTGAGCGAGCGACGCGCGAAGGCACGCCGCACCGCGATCCTGTTAGGGATCGTGGCGTTGTCGTTCTACGTGGCCTTCATCGTCATGTCGGTGGTGCGTTCGCAATGAACGCGAACAAAAGCCTCACGTTGAAGCTGCTGGCCTTCGCGCTCGGCGCCTTCGCGTTCGGCTTTGCGCTGGTGCCGCTTTATGACGTGCTCTGCGATCTCACCGGCTTTGGCAATCAGAAGGTGCTCGCCGAGCAGCGGCTGACGGTCGAGGCGCCCGACGACACGCGCACCATTACTGTTGATTTCGTTGCCGACCTGCCGTCGGTGGGCAACTGGGAGTTCCGTCCCACGGTCGGCTCGATGCAGATTCACCCGGGCCGGCTCTATGCCACCGAGTTCTTCGCGCACAACCTCACGGGCAAGGAGACGCTGGCGCAGGCCGTGCCGAACATCGCTCCCGGCCAGGCCGCGGGGTATTTCCGCAAGACCGAATGTTTCTGCTTCACGCCGCAGCACTTCGCGGTGAACGAGCAACGGCCCATGGCCGTGCGTTTCGTGGTCGATCCTGCGATACCGCGCTCGGTCGACCGCATCACGCTTTCGTACACTTTCTATGACGAGTCCACGCGCGTGGGCTCTTTGAACTAAGCACAGGGTCCATTCATGTCACAGGCACACGCCGGCGAAAAGTATTACGTTCCCCACTCCAGTCAGTGGCCGATCATCGGCTCGGCCGCGTTCTTCACGCTGCTGCTGGGCGCCGTCGCGCTGCTCAATCACTGGCTGCCCGCGTGGTCACTGGTGCCAGGTTTCGCTCTCGTCGTGTACATGTTCATCGGCTGGTTCAACACCGTCATCGGTGAAAACCAGCAGGGCATGTACGGCCTGGACGTGGACCGTTCGTTCCGCATGGGAATGATGTGGTTCATCTTCTCGGAAGTGATGTTCTTCGCGGCGTTCTTCGGCGCGCTGTTCTACGCGCGTTCGCTGTCGGTGCCGTGGCTCGGCGGCGAAGGCGTCAAGGTCATGGGCAACGAGCTGCTGCACCCGCTGTTCGAGAACGCCTGGCCCACCAACGGCCCCGCCCGGCTCGGTCCGCGTGACAACGGCACCTTTGAAATCATTCCGGCCTTCGGCCTGCCGGCGCTCAACACCATCATCCTGCTGATGTCGGGCGTCACCGTGACCATCGCGCACCACGCGCTGCGTGCCGGCAAGCGCGGCCTGCTCAACGTATTCCTCGCCGCCACGTTCATTCTCGGCTTCCTGTTCGTCTATCTACAGGCGACGGAATACCACCACGCGTACACCGAGCTCGGCCTCACGCTCGGCACCGGCATCTACGGCTCCACGTTTTTCATGCTCACGGGCTTTCACGGTTTCCACGTGACGCTCGGCGCCATCATGCTCTTCTGCATCTGGCTGCGGACCATGAACGGCCACTTCACACCGGAGCGCCACTTCGCGTTCGAAGCGGTGGCCTGGTACTGGCACTTCGTGGACGTGGTGTGGCTTGGCCTCTTCATCTTCGTCTATTGGATCTGACCGAACGCGTTTCGAATCGAGAGAACGGCGCGCTTGCGCATTCCGGTCATCGGCGAGGGAATCCGCATGTCACCCAAATCGTATGTCTTGTTGTGGGTCAGGATTGGCCTCGTATTGGCGACAGTCCAGCCGGCCGCGGCTCAGATCATCAAGTGCAAGTCGACAAGCGGAGAGACTATCTATACCCAGGGCCAGTGCCCGCCCGGTACGCAGCTGGCCGGCGAGCAACCACGAACTGCGCCCGCATCCGGGCCCGACGCATCCACACCGATGCCATGGTCCGGTCGTGTCGAGGCTCTCAAGCGTTTGCCAGGTAGCGAAGTGAACAGAATCACAGGCCTTTGCAGCAACAAGCGCAACTACATGGCAGCCGAATGCATTGGTCAGCGAGAGCAGTGGGCATCGAGTGGTACGGCGGTTCCACCTTCAGCAGCGCGCCACCAGGAGTTCCAGCGGGCATGCGACGGTGGCGATAGCGCCGCCTGCGTGAGCGCTGCTTGCGATGCGTATGTTCGAAATGGTCGGGAAGAAGCCCATCTCGTTCATCTGGGGACTGACAACGAGGTGCGCGCATGCTCGAAGGCCCTGGGGCTGCGAAGCTCGGAACACTGGGCAATGATACGTTTTCATGATCTGGCGACGCTGGGCGCGAAGACCTACATGACCACTTATAACCATGCGTTCATCTGTCTGCCGAAAATGGACATCGCCGATTCCCACGGCGCGGTCTCGCAGTTTCGTCCCATCCTGTATGTCGACGATAGTGAGGGCGCGAAATATCGGGTCGAGCAGTTGCCTGGCCAGGTCTTTTCCAGCATCGAAGCCGCCGCCACCGCCGGCTGCGAAAAACTGGTGGTGCAGGCGCAGACCACCAAGCTGGCCGGCTGACCTTGCCTTCTCGACAGCGGCCTCACTTCCTAACTACCTATCACTTAGTTTCGATCCTGGTGGACCCCTTCGGGGCAGGCGCGTTTTCTGCGCGCTGGTCGGGTACCCGCGGGAGGCCCGTGGAGTGCGGCAGGCCCTCGGCCATTCGCCTTGCTCATAGCCTCTCCAGTTCATCAGGCTGTTCAGGCGCGGGCGCCGCGTGCTAGTTTTACCCCGATGCCCCACCCTGGTTGCAATCCGCTTTCGACGCAATGCCCCGCGTCCCGCGGTGCGCGTTCGCGTGCAATCCTTCTACTTGCGGCCTAGCCGCACGCATCCTCGCGCTACCAGTCGGCGCCAACAAGACTGGAATCCAAGACCTCCGCCCACTCAAGCGGAGAAGTCATGCCCGCAGGATTCGAACGAGTAACCGCCATGCTGAAAGATCCGTCCAATAAATACCGCCAGTTTCCCGCCATCGACCTGCCCAACCGGCAGTGGCCCACGCGCCAGCTAACTACGGTGCCGGTGTGGTGCAGCACCGACCTGCGCGACGGCAACCAGGCGTTGTTCGAGCCCATGAGTCGCGAGACCAAGAAGCAGCTGTTCAAGACGCTGGTCGGCGTCGGCCTCAAGGAAATCGAAGTAGGGTTCCCGTCGGCGTCGGACACGGACTTCCAGACCGTGCGCGACCTCATCGAGCAGAAGCTGGTGCCCGACGACGTGACGCTCATGGTGATCACGCAAGCGCGCGAGGAACTGATCCGCCGCACCATCGAATCGCTGCGCGGTGCGCGCCGCGCCATCGTGCACGTCTACAACGCCACCGCGCCGGTGTGGCGCCGCGTGGTGTTCGGCCTGAGCGTGCCCGAAGTGATGCAGCTCATCACCAAACAGGTGGGGCTGATCAAGACGCTCACCGACGCGCAACCCGAGACCGAATGGGTGCTCGAATATTCTCCCGAGACGTTCAGCATGACCGAGCTGCCGGTGGCGCTCGAAGCTTCGAACTCAGCGATCCGCGCCTGGGATGCCGGCCCCGGCCGGCCGATCATCATCAATCTGCCGACCACGGTGGAGAACGCCACGCCGAATGTTTTCGCCGACCAGATCGAATGGATGTCGACGCGCCTGGAGCGGCGCGAACACGTGGTGCTCTCGGTACACACGCACAATGACCGCGGAACGGGTGTCGCGGCCGCCGAACTTGGCATGCTGGCCGGCGCGCAACGCGTCGAAGGTTGTTTGTTCGGCAACGGTGAGCGCTCTGGCAATG
>JBDTSV010000132.1:0-7562 GCA_039930985.1 Pseudomonadota bacterium | reverse complement strand
GTCAACGAACGCTTGATGTGGCTCTTCACGGTATTCACGGGCATGTCGAGCGCGGCGGCGATGTCCGCAACGTCGTAATCTTCCTGGTAACGCAGCAGCATCACGGCGCGTGGATGCGGTGGAAGCTCGCCTAACAACCGCTCGAGCTCGCGGTCCATGAGCGGATCGGTGTCCGGATCCTCGATCGCGACATCGATGCCGGGCTCGAGAGGCTGCGTTGCCGCATACGGCACGCGGCGCAACCGGTCGATGGCGAGATTGGATGCCACGCGCCGCAGCCAGAACCCCAGGTGATCGAGCGACTCGATGGAATCGAGCTTGCGAAACAGCTGCAGGAACACGTCTTGCGCGAGGTCTTCGGCCTGGTCGCGGCGGTTCAGCATGCGCAGGCCGATACTGAACACCGAAGCCTGGTGCTGGCGAACCAGCTCCGCAAACGCTTTGCGGTCGCCCGCGCGCGCCTGGCGCAACAGCAGGTCAGGCATCGGATTTGTTGCCTGAAAGCTCACGGTGGGTTCGCTTCTCTCGGTGCACTATCGATTCTGGCTCACGCGCGGAATTCCGAATTGTCCTTCGAGCTGCGAAATCTTGTCGACATCGATGGTGCCAATGATATTCACGATGGTGAACTGGCGCGGCTGACTGGCGATGACCGCCAGGCCGATCACCTTTTTGCCATCGAGGCAGACATAGACGTCCACATCTTCGCGCGGTTCGCGCTTGTGTGCCTGCACCAGCGCGCTCCAGCCGGGCGCGTTGAGCTGTTTGCGCACGCTGTCGACGTCGGCCTTGGAATAGGCGTCGTCGGTATCGAATTCGAAATTTCGGACGTGCACGGACTTGATGCCCTTGAGGAGGTCGAGAGCTTGCCGATCCTCCCCCTCGACGTCGGATTCCGCGAACTTCTGCGCGATGCGCATGAGGAAGCCGTCGATGGTGATGTCGGTCGAATCCACCGCTTTGTCGCGCAGGTGGTCGAAGTTCGGAATCGTGAGTTCGGGGCCGGCGCTGGCCGGCGCGGCGAGGTAAAGGCTGGTGACGGTGACCAATGCGGCAAGCGAAAGCTTGAGTTTCACGGGCGGGCTCCTGTTTGCGTGTTCTTGCCATCTATACGAGGCAGGAACCCGCCAGGGTGCACGGAAACCTTCAGGTTCAGCGCACGGTGAAGGCTTCCAGCGCGGAGGCCTGCTCGTTCGGTGCCAGGGGGTTGGTCTTGAACCCGTCGAACTCAAGGCTGCCGCGGGCCTGGTAACTGCCCACGGGCAGCTGCGTGCCGCCGGTGAGCGTGGCGGGCCAGATCAGCGTGAAGGTCTTGCTGGCGTACGACTCGAACATGAGCTCGGTGTTCACCTGCGCGAACGCCTGGCCGTCGGACCACATCCAGCGTATTTGCGGGGTGCCATTGTTCACGACCAGGAATTCGTGGGTCTGGGCGTCGGGAAACTGCAGGCGCTGCTGGCGGTTGGTGAGATTGGCGATCTCGAAGTCGAAGCGGATGGGCTCGCCCAATACGAAGCTCGAGGTTTCGACGCCGGCGACGTTGCGCAGAGTGAGAGTGCTCTGGAATATGGGGCCGTTATTGCCGTTGTTGACCGATCCAACACCGTTCGAGTTGCAGCTGTACTGCGCGCCGGCAGTGAAAAGGCCGATGCCGACGAGCAGCGCGACTCGTGCCATCATTCGGCCGAATGTCTTTTCATGAGATTTCATGGGGCCTCCCGAAAAACCGCTGACTGATGCCCAGGTGGATGAGCTGTATGGGCTCGACCCCGCCATTGGCGATGAATCCTCCGGGATAGACCAGGGCGCGTCCGCCGAGTTCGTCGTGGTTCATTGTCCCTATTGCGGGGAGCCCTTCGAGACTAGCGCCGATGCGAGTGGAGGATCGTGCAGATATGTCGAGGACTGTCAGATTTGTTGTCAGCCGATCGAAATGGAATTGCGTGTTGACGACAATGGGAAGTTTCAGGAACTGATCACGCGCCGCGGCGATAGCTAGGCGCAGGGGGAGGGGCCTTGGCTGAATCGAAAGTGGCGCTCATCACCGGCGCGGGCAGTGGCATCGGCAAGGCGACGGCGCTGGCCTTCCTGCGCGACGGTTTTCGCGTGGTGCTCGCGGGCCGGAGCCGCGAAAAACTCCGCAGCGTCGCCGCCGACGCTGGCGCGGCGGAATCCCTGGTGGTGCCGGCGGATGTGTGCAAACCCGACGAGGTGCGGGCGCTGTTCGATGCCGCCCACGAGAAGTTTGGCCGGCTCGACGTGTTGTTCAACAACGCGGGGCTCAACGCGCCGTTCCTGCCGCTCGAAGACATTCCCTATGAGAAATGGCGCGAAGTCATCGACACTAACCTGACCGGCGCGTTTCTGTGCACTCAGCAGGCGTTTCGGCTCATGAAGGATCAGACGCCGCGCGGCGGACGCATCATCAACAACGGCTCCATCTCCGCGCACGCGCCGCGCGCGAATTCCGCGCCGTACACCGCGTCGAAGCACGCCATCACCGGGTTGACCAAGTCCACGTCACTCGACGGTCGCAAGTACGACATCGCCTGCGGGCAGATCGACATCGGCAATGCATTGACTGAGCTCGGCAGTCGATTGCCCCAGGCCGAGCCGATGATGGATGTGAATCACGTGGCGAATGCCGTGCTGCAGATGGCGAAGCTGCCACTCGAGGCGAACGTACAGTTCATGACCATCCTCGCCACCAAGATGCCCTACATCGGCCGCGGCTGAACGGGGTCCGACCCCATTTGCTAGGGAATGGGGAGTGTCCCCATTTATTTAAAGCCAGCCGCGCTGGCGCGCGAGCCGGTAGGCGTCGATGCGATTGTTGGCGCCAAGCTTGCCGATGGCCTCGGATAGATAGTTGCGCACGGTGCCGGCGGACAGCCCCAGCTGCTCGGCGATTTGCGGCGCCGACAACCCTTCGCCCGACAGGCGCAGCGTCTGGCGCTCGCGATCGTTGAGCGGATCCGATTCGTTCCACGCTTCCACCGCCAGCGCGGGATCGATGGCCCGGCCGCCGCGGTGCACGCTGCGTAGCGCTTCGGCGAGCTTCTCGGCCGGCGAATCCTTGAGCAGATAGCCTTTGACACCAGCGTCGAGCGCGCGCCGCAGATAGCCTTGGCGCGCAAACGTCGTGACGATCACCACCTTGCACGGCATGCCGTCGGCCTGGATCTTCTGCGCGAGCTCGATGCCGGTCATGCCGGGCATCTCGATGTCGGTGACGACGATGTCGGGCTTGAGCCGGCGGCACTCTGACAGCGCCTGCATGCCGTCGGCCGCGGCGCCGAGCACCTCGATATCGCGTTCCATCCTGAGCAGGGCGCCGAGCGCGCCGCGCACCATGGCCTGATCCTCGGCGAGAAGGATGCGGATCATGCGGCGCAGGGTACCGAGACCGACAATCTCAAGCCGCCATCCTTGTTAGGCTCCAGCGCCAATGTGCCGCCGACGTTGCCGAGCCGCTCGCGCATGCCGCTCAGGCCGTTGCCTGGAACGATGCGCCCGCCGCGCCCGTTGTCGACAACTTCCATGACCACCTGCGCGCGTTCCTGGCGCAGGCGGATGGTGACGCCCGAGGCCGCGGCGTGCCGCCGGATGTTGGTGGTGGCTTCGCGCAAGGACAGCGCCAGCGCCGTCTCGCGGTCGTGTGGCAGCTTCACATGTTCGGTTTCGCACTTCACGCGCACGCCTTGAGCCTCGAGCAGCGCGATGGCCGCCACCAGCTCGGCGGTCAGTGCGGTGCTGCGAATACCGGATACGGCATTGCGCACCTGCGACAGCGCGTCGCGCGCCACGCGCTCCACTTCCTGGATTTCGGTGCGGGCGGCATCCAGGTCGCGGTCGATGAGCTTGCGTGCCAGCTCCGACTTGAGCGCCACCACCGACAGCGTGTGGCCTAACAGGTCATGCAAATCCCGGCCGATGCGCTCGCGCTCGGCCATGGTCGCGAGCCGCAGGATTTCTTCCGTGCTACGGCGCAGCGCCGCCTGCTGTTGTGTCGTATAGGCGGTGTAGATAGCGGTGATGCCGAGCAGGATGCTCGGCACGACCACGCTCAATATCGTGGTCGAGTTGTGCCCGAGAAAGACCAGCTCGACGGCGAACGCAACGATCGATCCGAACACCACGATCCACGCAGTCCGCATCGTGACCAGGTAAGTGAAGCTGAAGAACGCGAAAATCAGATAGCCCATGGCGGCGACGTTGAAAGGCGCCAGCGCATAAGACAGTGCGAATGTGCCCGAGACATAGCGCAGCCGCACCGAGTTCGGACCGCCGTAGAAGTAGACGCACAGGTGCAACCACAGGAACACCGGTACTGTGAGCAGCGTGGGGAGGATCACCTGCGCGAAGTCCTGGTGCGAGAGCAGCGCCCAGAAGAACAGCCAGACCAGATTGATCAGGATCACGAAGGGCATGGTGCGCATGACCTTGCCGTCGGCGCGCGTCATGCGCCCGACGGTCGAGTCCGGCGGCGGTTGCCGGATGTTTTGCAGCAGATTGCTCAGGCGCATGTGAAATCCAGGAGGCGATCCTACTCCAGGCGCACGTCGTCGATCGTGAAGTGGAAATCACCAGTCGGTCCCATCGAGCCAATCAGGATCGCGCGTACGCGCCTGAGATCCATGCCCGCCAGTGTGTCGAGCTTGATGCGCACTTCCTGCCATTCCGGGCCTGCCGTGAACGAATACATGGGCGGAATCCCTTCCTCTTTGCCCACCAGGAAAAGTACCGTGTACTGCCGGCCGTCGCCGCGCGCGAAGAAGCTCAACGTATGCTTGTGCGAATAGTCGACGAACGCGCCTTCATCGGTGCTGCCCTTGGGCCAGAATATGGTTCCGGCAAACGGATACTGGGCGGCCTCACCGATAGTGCCGGTAATTCCGAGAGCCCCCTTGCTGGCCCCGGCGCCGTCGGCGACGACTTCAATCGAGGCGCTCGAGTTGCCTCCGCGGGTCTTGTCGTCGCCTGCGTTCCAGCCGAGCCCGTAGCTCGCCTTGGTGGTGCCATCATCGAAGTTCGCGATCACGGGCGTGTCGGGCGCCTGCACTCCGACGGGTCCGCCTGCGTCGTGGGCCAGGTTTTGTGTGCTGCCGCCCATCACGCCGGCGACGATCAAGGCTATGCCGGCGAAAAAAACGGCGCGCGACAGGACCCGTTGCAGCGGGAAACCTGAACGTCGCGCGCCGTTGCCGCCACCGAACATCCGCAGGCCGCCAGTGGCGAGGCGCCGCATGGCTATGGTGAAGAACACGATGGTGATCCCCGCGAGCGAGGCGATGTGGCTGACGAATGTGCCCATCGAAGCGGCGCCGAGCGAGTCCAGCGAAAGCTGCGCGAGATGAAATGCGGGCCACAACGGCGCCATTTGCTGGACGGCGTGCGGCAGGATAGGCATCGGTACCCACAAGCCCGACAGGAACGCCATGGGTAGATAGATAACGTTGACGATGGCGGGCGCGGCCTGGCCGGAGACGAACGCGCCAATGCACAGGCCGATGGCGCAGAACGGCAGCACGCCGAGCACGCCGATCAGGTAGACCTTGAGTCCCTCCGTGAACGAGAACGGCACGTGCCCCAGGAACTTGGCCAGCACGATCAGCAGCAGCGAGATGATGCTGGCGAAAATCATCGCCATCGCCATGCGCGCCAGCAGATAGGCGCCCGGCGGCATTGGCAGGGCCTGCTTGAAGACCAGCAGTCCGTATTCGCGCTCGAACGCCAGCGAAACGCCGAAGCCGAACAGGCCTGGCGCCATCGTGCCGAATACGCTCAAGGCCGCGAAAGAATACAACGCCTGCGCACCGTTGCCCTTGGAACTGCCCATGAGCACGCCGAAGAGCAGGTAGAACATCGCCGGAAACAGCAGCGTCGGCACCGCGAAGGCCGGCGTGCGCAGCATCTTCACGAACTCGAAGCGGATGTCACCACCGTACGCTGCCAGTAGTCGGGAGGTGCTCATCTGCGAGGAGTTGACAGCGGTGCTCACGATTTCATCTCCGACTGATTGGCGCTGGTGATCTCGGCGAAGGCTTCCGCGAGTCCCGCACGCTTGACTTCGATTTCGCGCACGTTGGCATCGGCGCCCAGCAAGCGACGCAGCACCGCTTCGGCATCCCGGGTCACGAGCAGCTGGCGTCCCGATTCCTCGCTGAACTGCAGCACTTCCGGCCAGCCTTTGAATTCGGCGCCCGACAGCGTGCTGCGGCACGAGATCGTCTTGCGCGAAACATGAGCGCGTATTTCATCGACCGTGCCGCCCGCGACGAGGCGGCCGTGCGCGACTACCGCGACGCGGTCGGCCAGCGCTTCGGCTTCTTCGAGATAGTGAGTGGTGAGGATGATGGAACAACCCTCGTGCACGAGATCGCGCAGTACCTGCCAGAGTGCCGCGCGCGCATTCGTGTCCAGGCCGACAGTGGGTTCGTCGAGGAACAGAAGCTCCGGCCGACCGACGATGGCCATGCCGAACTGCACCAGGCGTTTCTGCCCGCCCGACAGATCCTTGTACGTCCGGTCGACAACCTTCTCGAGCGCCAGACGCTTGATCACGGACTGCACGTCGTACGGTGTCGGATAGTAACTCGCCACCTGGGTGAGAAATTCGCGCGCGCGCATGACGGGCGACAACGCGACCTCCTGCATCATGATGCCGATGCGGCGTCGTGCATCGACCTCTTGCGGATCTTGGTCGAACAGGGTCGCGGTACCTTCATCGGGACGCTGCAGTCCGAGCAGCAGCGAGATCGCCGTGGATTTGCCGGCGCCGTTCGGGCCGAGCAGTGCGAGCAGTTCGCCTCGGTGTACCGCGAGATCGAGACCGTCGAGCGCGGTGATTTTTCCGAAGCGTTTGCGGACCGACTTGAGGCTGGCCAGCGAGGTTTGCGACATGATTGTTCCCATGGCGCCTATGTTGCGCGAGGCTGGCCCTGAGGTTGAAGTTCAGGCTGTCAGACGGGCTTGCTGACAGTTGTCACATGCGCGGCGGATGAAGCACCGGTGTTTCAAGCCGCATGGACTGCGCCAGGGTCTCCCGGCCCGTGCTTTCGGCGTACTCGGCCAGCGTGCGCAGGTCGGGAGCCGAATCCATGGTGAAGTTGGCCGCATGCGAGCGCAGGATTTCGAATACTGCGAGTGCTGCGTCCGGCCGCCCGAAACGCATGAGATGGCGAATCAGCGTGCTGCCGATCGGATTCAGCGCGGCTGGCATTTCCCAGCGCAGCGCCTGCTCGGCGACGTGGTACGAGTCCTTGGTCACGTGCTCGGGGTCAGTGTCGTGCAACCACTTTGCAAGTGGCGCGGTCGCGTCCACGTGCCTGCCCAGGCGCACCAGCTGGAACACATCGTCGACCATGCGTGCGCGCACCTTGAGTCGCTCCGCTTCGGCGCGCGCGGCGATTCGCTCCGGACTCTTGCTCGGCTCAAAACCGAGTTGTTTGCGGCGGATGAAAAGCGCGGCGCCCGCCAGGCTGAAAAAAGCCACCTCGAACCATAGGGCGATGGGCAGCTCGATGATGGCCCAGAGGCGCAAACGCCCGAGCAGTATCCAC
>JBDTSV010000131.1:0-6839 GCA_039930985.1 Pseudomonadota bacterium | reverse complement strand
AACAGATGGTTTTGTGCGGCCATCACGCCGCCGCCAAGAAAGATGCGCACCGGCGCGGTGCTCAGCACCATGACATGCATGAGCTGCGCCAACGCATGCGCGACGTAATCCCAGGCGGGATGATCGGGCGGAAGTTGCGAGGCGGGCAGACCGGCGCGCGCTTCGATGGCCGGACCCGAGGCCAGGCCTTCGATGCAGTCGCCGTGAAACGAGCAAGTGCCGGCGAATTTGTCGCCCGCCTTGCGCGCCACGCGGATGTGTCCGAGCTCGGTGTGATTCATACCGAACACCGACCTGCCGCGGACGATGGTGCCGACGCCGATGCCGGTACCGACGGTCACATACGCGAAATCCTCGAGACCCCGGGCGGCGCCCCAGCGCCCTTCCGCGAGAGCCGCACCGTTCACGTCGGTGTCGAAACCCAGCGGCGCGCCGCTGCGCCGGGCGAGCCGTTGCGCAACCTCGGTATTGCGCCAGCCCGCCTTGGGGGTCGAGGTGATGAATCCGTAGGTCGGGGATCCGGCGCGCAGATCGATGGGGCCGAACGACGCCAACCCCAAGGCGCGCGGCGCGCCGTGCTGCGCACGCCAGCGATCGAGAACCGCCTCGATTTGTCGCAACGTCTCTTCGCGTTCGCCGGTCGGCAGCCGCTCGACCGCGCGCACGTCATCGGGCCCGGTGCCGAGAATGCACACGCACTTGGTACCGCCCAATTCTACGCCCGCGAGTAGTTTGGTTGCGGGCGACACGTCAGCCAGCCGGTGGCGCGACGGCGGCGGCGGCTTTGCGCGCACCGGCAACTTTCGCATTTGCCATGGCGAAGAAGCTGTCGTGCGTGGGCGCGGCCGCGGCGTCCGCGGAGACCTTCTGACTGATGGCCAGCATCAGTCGTTTGACCTGCTCGAAATCGACGGTATCGACCAGTGGATCGTAATCGCGCGGCGTGATTCCCATGCCTTCGAAGACCCAGAACCAGTCGAGATCGGTGAACAGCTCGAGATGCTGCTGCATGATTCGCCCGGTGGCGCGATACATGTCGATGCGCTGCGCCAGCGTCGCCGGCAACGCGAGATTTGCGCATTGCTGCCAGAACGGCGAGTCGTCACGCCGCGACGTGCAGTAGTGCAGGATGATGAAATCACGGATGCGTTCGAACTCTTCGCCGATGAGCGCGTTGTAGCTCGCAATATTCGCGAGGTCAAACTGCCTGTCGGGAAAGTGATCGAGCAGATTGAACAATGCGTTCGCCGTGAGGTGCAGTCCGGTTGCAGCGAGCGGCTCCACACTACCGGCGGCGGCCCCGATCGCCACGACGTTCTTGTCCCAGAACTTGCGGCGGCTGCCCGCCTTCAATTCCTGGCGACGCGGCTCGGTCAGCGGCTCGCCGCCGATCGCCGTGAGCAATTCCTGCAGCGCCAGTTCGTCATTCTGGTGCGCGCTCGAATAAACATGGCCGTGGCTCAGGTTCTGCTGCAGCGGAGTGCGCCACTGCCAGCCCGAAGGACGTGCGTTGATACGCACGTACGGCGGCCGCGCCTCTTCGAGCGCGGCGGCGGCGTGCACGATGCGATCGCACGGCAACCACTGTTGCCAGCTTTCGAAAGGCGATTCGAGAATCTCGCCGATGAGCTGGCCACGTGAACCGGTGCAGTCGAGGAACAGTTCGGCGCCGAGCTTGCCGCCATCTTCGAACTGCAGCTCGTCGATGAAGCCGTCTTCGCGGCGCGTGGCGCTAACCACTCGGCGCTCGAGGCGAATCACGCCGGCGCGCTCGGCAATCGAACGCAGGTAACGCGCGGTGAGCGCCACGTCGATATGCAGCGCGTAGCGCAGGTGCGGCGCGACACCCAGCGAATTGGTCGGAAAGATGAAGCGATTGGCGGCGGCCAGCGAAATTTCCTGGCTGAACAGCTCGATTTTGGGTTTGAGCCCCTGCGCTTTGCTCTTGTGCCAGAAGTGATAGAACGGGCGTCGCTCGATGAGCGCGCCAAGCGCGCCGAACGGATGCCAGAAGCTCTGGCCCGCTTCCGCCCAGTCGATGAATTTCGCGCCGAGGCTGTAGGTGGATTGCGTCTTGTCGATGAAGTCGTTCTGGTCGATGCCGAGGAATCGCAGCAGTTCGAGCACCGCCGGCAAGGTTGCTTCGGCTTGTCCCGGGTAAACGGCTTCAGCTGTTTCGATGAGATGAATTGAACATTGCCCGCCGAGTCTGCGACCAAGCGCGACAGCGGCAAGCCACCCAGCGACGCCGCCGCCAACGATGGCGATGCGCCTGATTCTGCGATCCGGTTCCATTGACTCCCAACCCATCCATCCGCCCCGATGCGGCGGCGAGGCTATCTGCGCATCCAGAACCTGTCAACGAAACGCGCCCATACCCTCGAATTTCCGCCGCAGAGAGCATAGGCTGTCCGCGCTCAAAAACAGGAGTTTTCGATGCCCCCTTCCATGTCCCATGTCCGTAAACATGGCGCGGCGTTGCTGCTCGTGCCTTTCCTGTTGATGTTTGGATGCAAGGACGCCTCCACGGAGGCGCCCGCCCCCCAGGCAAAAGCCGAAGATCCGGCCACCGTCCACCCTGAAATCTGGCCGTCTCCCAAATGGCCCTTTGCCAAGGACGCCGCGCTCGAGGAGAAAGTTGCGGCCTTGCTGAAGAAGATGACGGTCGAAGAAAAGGTCGGGCAGGTCGTGCAGGGCGATATCGCCAGCATCACGCCCGCGGACATGAAGAAATACCACCTCGGATCCGTCCTGAACGGTGGTGGCTCATCGCCTGGCAATGACGAGTGGGCACCGCCCGCCAAGTGGCTGGCGCTGGCCGACGAGTTCTATGCCGCGTCCATCGACACCAGCGACGGCGGCGTGGGCGTTCCGATGATCTGGGGCACCGATGCCATGCACGGCCACAGCAACATCGTCGGTGCGGTGCTGTTCCCGCACAACGTGGGCCTCGGCGCCACGCACAATCCCAAGTTGTTAGGTGATATCGCGCGCGTCACCGCCGAGCAGGTGCGCACCACCGGCATCGACTGGACGTTTGCGCCCACCGTCACGGTGCCGCAGGACGATCGTTGGGGCCGCACCTACGAGGGTTACTCGGAAGATCCGGGTGTCGTGGCCTCGTATGCCGGCGTGTTCGTGAAAGGACTGCAGGGTGAACCGGGCAGCGCCGACTTCCTGCGCGGCCCGCACGTGATTTCTTCCACCAAGCACTTCCTCGCCGACGGTGGCACCGAGAATGGTCGCGACCAGGGTGACGCGAAGATCCCGGAAACCGAGCTGCGCGACATTCACGCCGCCGGCTACGTGCCAGCCATCGAGGCGGGCGTGCAGACCATCATGATTTCGTTCTCGAGCTGGAACGGCGCCAAACATCATGGCAACAAGGGCCTGATCACCGACGTGCTCAAGAAGCGCATGAACTTCGACGGCTTCACCGTCGGCGACTGGAACGCGCACGGCCAGGTCGAAGGCTGCACCAACGACAACTGCCCCCAGGCCATCAATGCGGGCCTCGACATGTACATGGCGCCGGACTCCTGGCGCGGCCTGTACGACAACCTCGTCAAACAGGTGAAGGACGGCACCGTCCCGATGGAGCGCCTCGACGACGCCGTCACGCGCATCCTGCGCGTGAAGTTCCGCGCCGGTTTGTTCGAAGCGGGGCCGCCGTCCAAGCGTCCGCTCGCGGGCGACTACAAGATGCTCGCCGCCAAGGAACAACGCGCCCTGGCGCGCGACGCCGTGCGCGAGTCACTCGTATTGATCAAGAACAACGGCAACCTGCTGCCGCTCGCGGCTAACAAACATGTGCTGGTCACCGGCGACGGCGCCGACAACATCGGCAAGCAGAGTGGTGGCTGGACCATCACCTGGCAGGGCACCGGCCTCAAGAACGCGGATTTCCCCGGCGGCACTTCCGTCTGGGGCGGCGTGAAGGCGGCCACGAAAGCCGGCGGCGGAAGCGCCGAGCTGTCCACCGACGGAAGCTACAAGACCAAACCCGACTACGCCATCGTGGTGTTCGGCGAAAATCCTTACGCGGAATTCCAGGGCGATCTCAAGGTGCTGACGCTGCCGGGCTCGATGACCCAGCACCTGGACATCCTGAGGAAACTGCAGAAAGAAAAAATCCCGGTGGTTGCCATTCTGCTGTCGGGTCGTCCGCTGTGGCAGAACCGCGAGCTGAATCTCGCCCAGGCCTACGTCGCGGCATGGTTGCCGGGTACAGAAGCCGGCGGCATTTCCGATGTGTTGTTCCGCAAGAGGGACGGCGGGGTGAATTACGACTTCAGCGGAAAACTGTCCTACTCCTGGCCGCGTGACGCGGCCGGCACGCCGCTCAATGTGAGCAAGGAGCCTTACGACCCGCTGTTCCCGCTGGGCTTTGGTCTGACCTACGCGGCGCCCGCAGAGCTGGCGGCGCTGCCGGAGGATCCCGGTATTCCGGCCGAGCTCATGTCAACGGGTTCGTTCTTCGACAAGGGGCTGCCGGTACAGCCCTGGTCGTTGCGCGTTGCCATCGGCAGCGACATCACGCGCGTCACCGCCGTTCCCACCGAGGTGGGAGGTCACGTGAAGGTCAGCGCCGTGGACGATACCGTGCAGGAAGGCGCGCGCCGCTTCGTGTTCGATGGCGGCGGCAAGGCCGCGGTGCAGATCACCAGTGAAGGCACGGTCGACCTGTCGCGCGAAGCCAATGGCGACGTCATGTTGTTAGTGCGCCTGCGTCGCGACGCCGATGCCCCGAAAGACCTGACACTCGGCATGGGATGTGGCGCCGGATGCAGCGGTTCGCTGGCTTTCGCCGGCACGCTGGCCGGCGTGCCCGCCGCGAAGTGGCAGACCGTCGGGGTGCCGCTCAAGTGCTTCGCCAAATCGGGCGTGGACGTGAGCAAGGTCAACCAGACGCTGAGTCTCGAGTCCGGGAGCAAGCTCGACCTGTCGCTGTCGCAGGTCAAGCTCGGCACCGTGGCCGACAAGGTAGTTAGCTGCAACTGAGCGGCAACTAATGGGGACAGTCCCCATTTCCTGAAAATGGGGCCAGACCTGCATCGAACGAAGAAGGGGCGCTCACGAGAGCGCCCCTTTTGCGTTGCGGAGCGCTTGATGGCCGCGAAAGGTCAGACTCCATTTTCAGCGGAGTTGGCTATCCTTGCTGCCGCGGCGGTTGTAACCGCTGTTCTCGACAACCTCGCGGTCGTGCATTTCCTGGCAGGCCACGCACAGGCGCACGCCGGGAATCGCGTCGCGCCGCGCTTTTGGAATTGCAGCACCGCATTCCGCGCAAGACTCGAGCGACGGCCCGGTCGGCAAACGACTCGTCGCGCGCTTGATCGCGTCTTTCACCGTCGCGTCGATCTGATCCTGAACCGCGCCTTCCTTGGCCCAACCAGTTGCCATTACCCGCTCCTCGCATCGCTTCGTATGGCCCGTATTTATGGCTGCCAACGTCGCGATTGCAAGCAACGCGCCCTGCAGGCGCATTCCTGCAGGATCGCCGCTATTTGACTGCGGACTGCGCGAGCGGACGCATGACTGCGTAGCCTTCCAGGGTCGGGTGCACCTCGTCACTCGAAAGACCCGCCTTCATGCCGCCGTTCCCATTCGACATGGCACCGTGATAGTCGACGTACGTCGCGCCGGTCTGCTTCGCATAGGTGCGAATCCACTCGTTGAGCGACACGATGGCATTTGCCGTTTCGAGTCCCGGGCGCCACGGATATCGCGCCGCCGGCGGAATGGATGCCAGCACCACCTTGATCCTGTGGGCCCGCGCAATTTCGCTCATGGCCATCAGATTGTTCTTCGAGTCCTGGGCGGTCATCGGGCCGGTGTTGAATGCGATGTCATTGGTGCCGGCCATGATGTGCACGACGCGAGGCTTCAACGCCACCACGTCGGCATGCATGCGCACCAGCATCTGCGGCGTGGTCTGCGCGCTGATGCCGCGGCCCACAATGCCGTTGCTGAAGAAGTCGGCCTGCTTCGACACCCACCCTTCAGTGATGGAGTCACCCATGAAAACCGCCTGTACCCTGGTACCGCTCGCTAACAACCTGGCGTTGTCGTCGCGATAACGCGCCAGCCACGGCCAGTCCGTGAGCAGCAACGGCGGCTGCAGCGCCGGTGCGGTGTTGGGCCGCTCGCCGCACTGTTCGTCGGCAGCCGCGCGTAGCGCGAGACCCGCACCGAGAGAACCCGCTATCAACGAACGTCGACTGACCTGACTCATGTCCTTGCTCCTGTTTTCTTTCCTGCCGTCATTTTTCGAGAGCCTTGTCCATCGACTCGAGTTCGACGCCGCGAGTCTCCGGGAAAATCGCCAGCACCACGAAGAACTGCACCACCATGCAGGCCGCGAAAAATGCGAACGGCAAGGCCTTCGTGTAGAGGGCGATCATCGGGAACAGCTGACCTATGATGGCATTCATGCCCCAGTGAGTCGCGCTGCCCAGCGCCTGGCCACGCGAGCGCACGGCGGTCGGGAAAATCTCGGCGAGATAGACCCAGATCACCGCACCCTGCGAGAACGCGAAGAAGCTGATGAACATGATCAGCATCGCCAGCAGCAACCCCCGCCCCTCGCCCGTGCCCATGATGATGGCGACGCCCACGAGCGCGCAGGCGGTGCCGATCGCGCCCGTCAGCAGCAATTTCTTGCGGCCGATCCGATCGATGAAACGCAACGCGATCATGGTCGCGATGAGATTGGCGGCACCGATCGCGACCGCCTGCAGCGCATTCGACCAGCCGGTGAAACCGGCGGCGGCGAAGATGTCGTTGAGGTAGTAGAGAATGGCGTTGATGCCGGAAAGCTGGTTGAACATCGCCAGCAG
>JBDTSV010000130.1:0-33200 GCA_039930985.1 Pseudomonadota bacterium | reverse complement strand
GGTTGGGATCGTGGCTCGACCGAAAGACCAGGATGTCGTGCTGGCGGCTCTCTCGACGCTGCGGGCGCCGGTGCGCCTGGTGCTTGCCGGGCTGAGCGGCAATGCGCTCACCGCTCCGCTGCCGCCTATCCCCGAGCGACACGCCGTGGTCCGCCTTCCTTTCATCCCAGCGATCCGGCCACTCTCATGGGACCGCTCATCGACAAGGGATCCGTCGAGCGCTACTCGCAGGCCATCACCCAGGCGAAAGCCGCCGGCGGCAAGGTAATCACCGGCGAGAAGATCATCGAAGGCAAGGGCAATTTTGTCGCGCCCACCATCATTCGCGCCGAGAACGACTGGCCAATCGTGCAGCACGAGACATTCGCGCCGGTCATGTATCTCATCCCGTTCGATTCGCTCGATGAGGCCATCGAGATGCAGAACGCCTCGGCGCATGGATTGTCGTCGGCCATCTTCACCGACCGGCTGCAGCACGCCGAAGCCTTCCTGGCAGCGTCGGGCAGCGACTGCGGCATCGCCAACGTGAATATCGGCACGTCGGGCGCGGAGATTGGCGGCGCATTCGGCGGTGAAAAAGATACCGGCGGCGGGCGAGAGTCAGGTTCCGATTCCTGGAAGGCCTACATGCGCCGCCAGACGAACACCATCAACTGGAGCCGCGAGCTGCCGCTGGCGCAAGGCATCACGTTCGAGATCAAAGAAGGCCCGTAAATGGGGACGGGCCTGAATCCGGATCTGTCCGCCCTACGCCATTCGGCCGGGTAGTTTGAGGGCGAAGCGCGCGCCGCCAAGCTCCGAGCTCTCGATGCGCATCGCCCCGCCGTACAGCGCCACGGTGTCATGCACCATTGCAAGTCCGAGCCCGTGCCCCGGCGTTGCCTCATCGGCGCGGCCGCCGCGCTGTAGGACCTTGGCACGATGTTCTTCGGCAATTCCCGGGCCGTCATCTTCGATGATGAGCTCAAGTGCGGCGCGCGAATCCGCGCCAGGATTCACGCTCACCGCGATGCGCACTCTGGCACGGGCCCACTTGCAGGCATTGTCGAGCAGGTTGCCGAGCAGCTCGGTGAGATCGGCACGATCGCCGATGAACTGCGCCTCTGGCGCGACCGTCGTTTCAAACAGCAGATCCTTGTTGCCGTACACCTTGACCAACGCGCCGCGCAGCTCACTGACGATTGGCGCCACTTCCACGGCCGCCTGGCCTAACAACACGCCGCCGCTGGTGGCGGCGCGTTTCATCTGGTGTTCGATGATGCCGCTCATGCGGTCGATCTCGTGGTTGAGCGCGGCTTTGCTGGCGCCATCACCGGTGCCAAGCGTCTGCCGCATGACGGCCAGCGGTGTTTTGAGGCTGTGCGCAAGATTGCCGAGCGTGTCGCGATAGCGGCGAACACGCGTCCGCTCGCCTTCGAGCAAGGCGTTGAGATTACTGGTGACCGCCACGAGCTCGCTTGGCCAGTGTTCTCCGAGTTGCTGGCGCGCGCCCGCTTCGACTTCCTTGATCTCGCGCTCGAGGCGGCGCACGGGCTGCGACAGCCAACGCAGCAGCAACGCCAGCGCCAGAACGAACAGCACCACGAGGCCGGTGAACCAGCCGACGAGCTGCTGGCGGAAACTCGCCACCTGCTCCTCATAGGCTTCGAGGCTCGAGGCCACGCTGAAAGTGAAGCGCGCCGGCTTGCCATGCAGATCATCCCAGACGATGCCGCGGCTCGCGACCGCCAGCCGTATCGAGGTGCCGGCGATGTCGGTATAGAAGAATCTTCGCTCGCCACCCTCGAGCGCCGGGCCGAACTGCACCGCGGTCCCGGTGGTGGACTGCGAACGCCAGATGCTTTCGCCGCTGGCGGAGCGGATTTCCGCATACAGGCCCGAGCCCGGCGTATCGAACCGCGTTTCGAGCACGGCGGTCGGCGTCACGGATTCGGGGCCGTCCGGATCCGCGGCGGCGATCAACGCCACCATCTGCGCATCGATGACTTCGCGCAGGCTGCGTTCGGCCGCGTGGCGAAACAGCATGTCGAGCAGGAAGACGGTGAGCGCGAAGAACAGCACCAGCACGGCTGACATCGACAGCATCAGCCGGCGCATGAGCGAAGGACGGGACAACCGACCTCCGCGACTAACTACGCGCCCTGGGTGCGCGCCGCGTCATTGCGAGCCAGGGCGAAACGATAACCGCGGCCCCGCAGGGTTTCGATGGGATGCAGCGTCTCGTCGGGATCGAGCTTGCGCCGCAGCCGGCCGATGAACACCTCGATGACATTGCTGTCGCGTTCGAAGTCCTGGTCGTACAGCCGCTCGGTGAGTTCGGTCTTGGAGATGACGTCACCGGCGCGCAGCATCATGTGCTCGAGAATGCGGTATTCGAACGTGGTCAGCTCGATCGGCGCGCCGCCGAGAGTGACCGCCTGGGCGCGCGTGTCCAGCTTGATCGGGCCGCACTCCAGCACCGGGCTTGCCCAGCCACCCGCGCGCCGCAGCAGCGCCTGCATGCGCGCCAGCACTTCTTCAAAGTGATAGGGCTTCGCCACGTAGTCGTCGGCGCCCGCTTGCAGGCCTTCGACCTTGTCCTGCCAACGATCGCGCGCCGTGAGGATCAGGATTGGAAAAGTCTTGCCGGCCTTGCGCAGCGCGCGAATGAGATCGAGGCCGGAGAGTTTCGGCAGGCCGAGGTCGATGACGGCGATGTCGAGCGGGTACTCGGTTCCCGCAAACAGGCCTTCGTTGCCGTCGGCGGCGATGTCCACCGTGAAGCCCTGCTTCGCCAACTGATCACGCAGGCCTTCACGCAGCGTGGCTTCATCTTCGACTACCAACGCACGCATGCGGTCAGCGCATCCTTCCAGTGGCGGCGTCGATACGCACGGTGAACACGCGGCCGTCTTCGGACAGCAGCTTCAATACGTACACCGTGCGACCATCTTCATCCTGCACGTCGGTGCGCACCACGCGCGCGTGATACTGGGCTTCCGCGCGACTCACGGCCTCATCGAGCGAGATGCCGTCGCGCGACACGGCGGCCTGCGTCGCGCGCTCTGCCACGTTCGTGCCGCCCAGCCCATGACCTGGCAAGCCGTGCGCCTGCGTGAGCGGCGCAAATCCGGCGAGCATCAGCGTGATGGGCAACAGGCCCTGGCGAATCATTTTCATGACGGGCGCGAGTTTAATCGTTTGTGTCCCAAAAGAGGCGAGGAAGACGATGCGGGCGGCAAATGCCGCCCACACCGCCGTGGCAAACAACTCGTTCACTACTCCGCCGGGCTCACGTCGACCCGCACGCGGATGCGGTCGCCGGGACGGTTCTGCATCTCGGTCACCTGGCGGCGGCCGTTATACATATAGGTGACACGGTAGCCGTCGGTACGCTCCTGCCATTCATCGTGGTAGCGCGTTTCGCAACGCTGCACGGTGTACTCGCGCGGCGGCACCGAGCTGTAACCGTTGCGGCGCTGCGCCTGCCTGGAGCCCACGGCCGCGCCGACTACGACACCCGCCGCGGTCGCCGCATCACGTCCGCGACCATGACCGATCTGGTGGCCGAGCACGCCGCCGATGACCGCGCCGAGCACGGCGCCGCCGGCCGAAGTGCGCGGCATGGGGCCGTTGCCATTGCCACGCTCGTCGTAACGGGATTCATCCCAGCATTCGCGCTGCGGCGTGGTAACGCGCACTCGCGTGGTCAGCGGCTGTACGTCGACGACGCGCGCGTATTCATAAACGCCGTCGCGGTCATCGTAGTTACGGTCGGCGTCGCGACCCTGGTCGTAACCATTCTGGTCGTAACCACGCTGGTCGTAACCACGCTGGTCGTAACGATCCTGGGCAAATGCGCCGGCGCTCGCGACCGTGAAGGACGCGGCCAACAAACCCACCACAATCTTTTTGCTGCTGATCGACATATAGCCTCCGTCGGTCGGGTCTCGACCGTGGCGCTACTGTACGGAGGTGTCGATGAATCCCTACTGAACGTCGGATTTCGCTGCTTTTACCGGTGTTTTTTCCAGTTTCTTGACCTCGGTCCACAACGCATCCCAGTCCGCCGCATCGAGCGATTTGAGCGCCATTGCGCGTTCCGCCGCCAGGCGCTCCATGGCGCGAAAGCGGCGTTCGAACTTGGCGTTGGCCAGACGCAGCGTCTCCTCCGGATCCACGCCGAGATGGCGCGACCAGTTCGCGGTGGCGAACAGCAGATCGCCAACTTCCTCTGCCTGTGCGGCGCCGCGCGCCGCGTCGGTTTCGCGCAGCTCTTCGTCGATCTTGGCCCGCACCCCGCTGGCATCCGGCCAGTCGAAGCCCACCCGCCCGGCGCGTTTGCCGAGTTTCGCCGCGCGCGCCAGCGCCGGCAGTGCGAGGGGCACATCGGCGAGCTCACCGGTGGCGTCGCCGCGTGCCGCGCGCTCGCGCGCCTTGAGCTCTTCCCAGGCGCGATTCTGGTCCGCCACGGAGTCGATGCGCGCATCGCCGAACACATGCGGATGCCGTTCGGTGAGTTTGTTGGCGATGGAATTGGCGACACTCGCGAAATCGAACCACTGTCGTTCGCTGCCCATCTGCGCGTGAAACACCACCTGAAACAGCAGGTCGCCGAGCTCGGCTTCGAGCGCCGTGGGTTCGCCACGCGCAATGGCCTCGGCGACTTCGTAGGCCTCCTCGATGGTGTACGGCGCGATGCTGGCGAACGTCTGTTCGCGATCCCACGGACAGCCGCCAGCCGGATCGCGCAGACGCCGCATGATCTCCAGCAGGCGTATCAGCGCGCCGGTGTCAGCAGCATCGCTCATGCCGGCTGCTCCTCCACCATGCGGACGAGAGTGAGCAGCATGCCGGCGGTCGCGCCCCAGATGCTCTGCCCCTGCCAGGGGATGTCATACAACAGCAGGTCCTCGTCGCCGACGCGGCGCAGGCGCGTCTTGTGGCCCTTGCGGTCGAACACGTGGCTCAAAGGAACTTCGAATACCTCGGCCACCTCCGCTGGATTCGGCACCAGCTCGATCGGCGGAGTTACCAGCGAGAGAACCGGCGTCACCCGAAAACCGCTGATCACCAGGTGGTCCGGTAGATAGCCAAAGACGCGCACCGAGGCCGGATCGAGCCCGATTTCTTCCTGCGCTTCACGCACCGCGGCACTCGCCATGTCGGCGTCCGACTCCTCGAGCCGCCCGCCCGGGAAGGAAATCTGCGCCGCGTGCTTGGCAAGTTGTGAGGCGCGCTGAGTGAGAAGTACGGTCAATCCATCCGGACGGTCCACCAGCGCCACGAGCACAGCGGCCGCCACCGGATTCTCGGGAAAATGCTGCTGCAACCTGCGGCTGCGCTCCGCGTCGATTCCGAGCAGACGCCAGTCGGTGAGCTCGTGACGGGGCTGAGTGCCCTCGAAGCGCCGCAGAATCCGGCGCCGCAGTTCGCCGGCGCTTAACGGCGGGTTCAGCCCTGGTTGGCTCAACCCTGGCCTCCGCCGCCGTGCAGCCCGCCGCGCGTCAGCGCCGCGGGGTCGAGCAGACGGCGCAATTCCGCCTCCTCCAGGCCCGACATTTCCAGCGCGACGTCGAACACGGGGCGCCCTTCGGCGTAGGCGCGCTTGGCTATTGCCGCCGCACGCTCGTAGCCGATGACCGGATTCAGCGCGGTGACCAGGATCGGATTTCTCGCCAGCACTTCGTCGAGCCGCGCCACGTTGGGTTCGGCGCCGGCAATGCACTGGTCGGCCAGCGCCCGGGCGCCGTGCGCCAGCAGCCCGATGCTGGACAGCAGGTTGTTAGCGATGAGTGGCAGCATGACATTCAGCTGGAAATTGCCGGCCTGCCCGGCGATGGCGATGGCCGCATCGAGGCCCATCACGTGCGCGGCGATCATGGCCACGGCCTCGGGAATCACCGGGTTCACCTTTCCCGGCATGATGCTGCTGCCCGGTTGAAGCGCCGGCAGCTTGAGCTCGGCCAGGCCCGCGAGCGGGCCGCTGTTCATCCAGCGCAGGTCGTTGCAGATCTTCATGAGGGCCACGGCGAGCGCGCGCAACTGACCCGAGAACTCCACCGCCGCGTCCTGCGAACTCATGGCGGCAAAGTAGTTTGGCGCGAGCGTGAGCGGAAGATCGGTGACGGCGTGCAGCTCGTCGATGAAGGTGGCGGCGAACTTCTCGTGCGCGTTGATTCCGGTGCCAATGGCGGTGCCGCCCTGCGCCAGCGCCAGCAGGCGCGGCGAACTCGCCGTGAGACGCTCGATGGCGTTGTCGATCTGCGCGCGCCACCCCGACGCCTCCTGGCCGAGCGTCATCGGCGTCGCATCCATGAGATGCGTGCGTCCGGTCTTGAGTATCCGCGCCCACGCGACTTCCTTGACCAGCAGGACCCCGCGCAGCGCCACCAGCGCGGGCAGCAGTTCATCACGCGTTGCCAGCATCGCGCTCAGGTGAATCGCACTCGGAATCGCGTCATTGCTGCTCTGGCACATGTTGACGTGATCGTTCGGATGCACGGGCTTTCCGAGCGCCCTGCTCGCGAGCGTGGCAATCACCTCGTTGGCATTCATGTTGGTGCTGGTGCCGCTGCCCGTCTGGAAAACGTCGAGCGGGAACTGCTCGGCGTGTTCGCCACGCGCCACGGCCAGCGCTGCCTCGGCGATGCTCCCGGCGATCTGCGGTGCCAGCAAACCTAGTTTCTCGTTGGCGCGCGCGGCAGCCGCCTTGATCAGTGCCAGCGCCGTGATGAATCCGCGCGGCAGACGCGTCCCGCTCAGGTTGAAGTTGCGCCTTGCACGCTCGGTCTGCGCGCCCCACAACGCGCCGGCGGCGACCTCGATCTCGCCGAAACTGTCGTGCTCTTTGCGCGTGTCGTCCGATATCATGCGCGGCCAGTCTATCGCTCGATTCGAGGCATGTCTTTCATGGATCCCGCAGCACTCTTCGCGCTCTCCCCCATCGACGGCCGGTATCGCCGGAGCGCCGACCCCTTGCGCGCGGTGTTGTCGGAAAGCGGCCTGATTCGAGAACGCGTGCGCATCGAGGCAGCCTGGCTGCTGTCGTTGGCGGAATCCGTACCGCAGCTGCTCAGCCAGCCGCTCAGCGAACCGGTGCGCCAGCTCGCCGCGAGCCTCGCGCTCGAACCCGGCGATGAGGCGGCCGCGGCCGTCAAGACCATCGAGAGCCGAATCAACCACGACGTGAAGGCCGTGGAATATTTCGTTCGCGAGAAGCTCGGCGCCGGCGGCGCCACTCCTGCGGTGCTCGAACTGGTGCACTTCGGCTGCACCTCGGAAGACATCAACAACCTTGCCTATGCGCGCATGCTGCGCGCCGCGCGCACTGTGCTCTCGGGCTCGCTCGAGAAGCTCATCGAACGCCTGCGGCAATTCGCGCATGAGCACGCCGGGCTCGCCATGCTTTCGCGCACTCACGGTCAGACGGCGAGCCCCACCACGCTCGGCAAGGAATTCGCAAACGTGGTCGCCCGGCTGCGTCGCGCACGAACACGCTTCGACAAGGTGGAAGTCCTGGCGAAATGGAATGGCGCGGTGGGCAACTACAACGCGCATCTCGCCGCGGTGCCCACGGTCGACTGGCCGCAGGTCAGTCGCAAATTCATCGAGTCACAGGGCATCGCGTGGAACGAATACACCACGCAGATCGAGCCGCACGACTGGATCGGCGAGTACTGCGACGCGCTCGCCGCCATCAACACCGTGCTCGTGGATTTCGCCCGCGACACCTGGGGCTACATCTCGCTTGGCTACCTGCGCCAGCGCGCGGTCGCCGGCGAAGTGGGTTCATCCACCATGCCACACAAGGTGAACCCCATCGACTTCGAGAATGCCGAAGGCAATCTCGGCGTCGCCAACGCGCTGCTGCACCACTTCGCTGCCAAACTACCCATCTCGCGCTGGCAGCGTGACCTCACCGATTCGACGGTGCTGCGCAATGTCGGCGTGGCACTTGCCCATAGCCTGATCGCCTGGGGCGCGCTGCAGCGTGGCCTCGGAAAAATCGCCGCCGACCCGAAGACCATCGCCCTGGACATCGACCGCGCCTACGAAGTGCTGGGCGAAGCATTGCAGACCGCGCTGCGCGCCGCCGGCGTGCCAAACGGCTATGAGCTGCTCAAGGACTTCACGCGCGGGACGCAGGTGGACGCGGCGGGCCTCGCGGCGTTCATCGACAAACTACCCCTGCCCGACACCGAACGTGCCCGCCTCAAGGCTCTCGCACCGCAGCAGTACCTGGGTCTCGCGGCGCAGCTGGCACGCTCGATCTGAAGGCGCGCGGCTGCCCGCGGCCGCCTCTCCTGTGCATCGCGGTATGCCCTGATGCTCCCTGGTAAACGAGCCGCGTAAAGTGCGAACCAGCACACGTTTTGCGGGCGGCCCCCCCGGTTTCCCGATGAAAGCGTGACGCATTTGGCACGATGATTGAGAACGGCCCCATAGGCTTGAGCGACACAGGTCACAAACCGATTTAGGTTCCATGACGACCGGGGAATTCGATTTCACCAAATTCGCGCAGCGCAAATCGGCGCCGGCCGCACCGTTGCCCGAAGTCAGCGGTGTCGACCACAGCCAGATCCGCGTGATCAGCTCGCTCGAGGAAATGCGCGCCGCGGTTGACGCGGTCGCCGCCAGCGCGCAGCGCCTCATGTCTATCTACACCCCCGACCTCGAGCCGGACCTGTACGACCAGAACGGCTTCCTGGAGATCGTCAAACGCTTCGTGCTCGCGCGGCGCTTCGCCAAGGTGCGCGTGCTGCTGTCCGACTCCGGGCGGCTGCTGCGCGACAACAACCGCTTCATCGCCATGGGCCGCAGGCTCACCAGCTGCATCGACATTCGCCCGGCGGTGGCCGCCGCCAAGCAGCGCGCCTGTGGTTACCTGATAGCCGACGACCGCGCCATCGTCTACCGTGTTCACTCGGATCGCTGGGACGGCGTCGCCGATCTCAACAATCCGCCGGTGGCGCGCCAGTACCTCGATGAGTTCGATGAGATCTGGCACGCCAGCGCGCCCGACGAGCAGGCGCGCCACTCGCTGCGCTAGTTAGCCGTGCGCTGGAATCCCGAGGTCACCGTCGCCGCGATCGTCGAGCGCGACAATCGCTTTCTCATCGTCGAAGAGCGCTCCGCTGGACGCCTGGTGCTGAACCAGCCCGCCGGGCACCTCGAAGATCGCGAGAACCTGATCGACGCGGCGATTCGCGAAACGCGCGAAGAGACCGCGTGGCGGTTTCGTCCGGAGGCGCTGGTCGGCACCTATCTGTGGCGCTCACCCATCGACGGGCGCAGCTTCCTGCGCTTCGCGTTCTGCGGCCCTGTGGACGACCACAATCCGCAACAGGCACTGGACCAAGGTGTCGTACGTGCCTTGTGGATGTCGCACCAGCAACTGCTGGCGCAAGCCAGTCGGCTGCGCTCACCCCTGGTGCTGAGTTGTCTGCAGGATTTCCTGCTCGGCAAGCGTCAGCCACTCGATTCGGTGGCCTCGGTTGGCCTCGAAACTGCCCTGCAAATGGATTCCGTCGTCAGCCTTTAGCGCTCTCTTTTGGACGATTCGAAGGCGCGTCCGGCGGCGTACAATCCGCGCCGTGAATTCCAAGGCTTCTGAAAGGATCGTCGTCGGCATGTCCGGTGGCGTCGATTCCGCGGTTTCCGCCCTCCTGCTCAAACGTGCCGGTTTCGATGTCCACGGGCTCTTCATGAGCAACTGGGAAGACGACGACGCGTATTGCACCGGCGCGCAGGACTTTCAGGATGCGCGGGCCGTGGCCATCGAGCTCGACATGCCGCTGCATCGAGTGAGCTTCGCGGAAGCCTACCGGGCGCGGGTCTTCGAATACTTCCTCACCGAATATCGCGCCGGCCGCACTCCCAACCCCGACGTGCTGTGCAATCGCGAGATCAAGTTCGGCATCTGCCTCGACTACACCGCACGGCTCGGCGCCCGGCGCTTCGCCACTGGTCACTACGCGCGCCTCGAACACGGTCCGGCGGGACCGGTCCTGCTCAAGGCCCGCGATCCCGACAAGGATCAATCCTATTTTCTGCACGCCGTGGCCCGTGAACATTTCGCGCAGGTGCTGTTCCCCATCGGCGAGCTCAACAAATCCGAGGTGCGCGCGCTGGCGCGCGACGCTGGCCTTCCGGTCTTCGACAAGCCCGACAGCACCGGCATCTGTTTCATCGGCGAGCGACCCTTCCGCGAATTCCTCGCGCGCTATATCCCCACGACGCCCGGCGACATCGTCACCGAACGCGGCGAGGTTGTCGGGCGTCATCGCGGCCTCGCGTTCTACACGTTGGGGCAGCGCGGCGGCCTCGAGATCGGCGGCCGTGCGGGACAGCGCGAGGATGCCTGGTATGTCGCCGCGAAGAATCTCGAACGCAACGAGCTGCTCGCCGTACAGGGACACGATCACCCGTTGCTCGTCAGCCGTGCGCTTGCTACCGGCCCCTGCAACTGGCTGGTGCAACCCGGCGTGCCGGAATTCGATTCGCAGATCAAGGTTCGCTATCGGCAAGCCGATCAGGGCTGCCATGCGACGCTGCGCGCGAACGGCGCGCTCGAGATTCGCTTCGCGGAACCGCAACGCGCCGTGACGCCCGGGCAGTTCGCCGTGCTGTATGACGGCGAACGCTGTCTCGGTGGCGGCGTCATCGAGCACACGACGCCTCAATGATGGCCCTTGAGTTAGAATGCGGCCGCTTGTTTGACGCTGGATTTCAGGAGACGAATTCATGACTGGCAGTTCCAAGACCCGTTCGACCCTGCAAGTGGGCTCACGCTCCTATGATTTCTGGAGCTTCGCAACACTGCCTGCCGACCAGGTCGCGCGACTTCCCTTCTCGCTCAAGATCCTGCTCGAAAACCTGCTGCGCTTCGAAGACGGCGTGAACGTCACCGCCGATGACATCCAGGCGGTGCTCAACTGGGACGCCAAGGCCGCGCCGTCCTACGAAATCGACTTCACGCCGGCGCGCGTGATCATGCAGGACTTCACCGGCGTGCCCTGCGTGGTCGATCTCGCGGCCATGCGCGAAGCCGTGCAGAAGTTAGGCGGCGATCCCCAGCAGATCAACCCGATCAACCCCGCCGAGCTCGTCATCGACCATTCGGTGCAGGTCGACAACTACGGCAGCGTCGGCGCGCTCGCCGCTAACAACAAAATAGAGTTCGAGCGCAACGGCGAACGCTATGCATTCTTGCGCTGGGGCCAGACCGCGTTCCGCAATTTCAAAGTGGTGCCACCCAACACTGGCATCGTCCACCAGGTGAACCTGGAATACCTCGGGCGAGTCGTGTTCCACAACGACACCGCGGGCAACAACCTCGCCTACCCGGACACCGTGGTTGGCACCGATTCGCACACCACCATGATCAACGGCCTGGGCGTGCTCGGCTGGGGCGTGGGCGGTATCGAGGCCGAAGCGGCCATGTTGGGCCAGCCCATACCGATGCTCATTCCGCAGGTCATCGGCTTCAAGATGACAGGTTCGATGAAGCCCGGTTGCACCGCCACCGACCTCGTGCTCACGGTCACGGAGATGCTGCGCAAGAAAGGCGTGGTCGACAAATTCGTCGAGTACTACGGTGACGGTCTCGCGAATCTGCCGCTGGCCGATCGCGCCACCATTGCGAACATGGCTCCCGAATACGGCAGCACCTGCGGCATCTTCCCCATCGACGAGGAAACGCTTCGTTACCTCAAGTTGTCGGGTCGTCCGCCCGAGCAGATCGCGCTGGTCGAGGCATATGCCAAGGCACAGGGCATGTGGCGCATCAACGGCGCCAAGCCGGCCGACTACACCGACGTGCTCGAACTCGACCTCGCCACCGTCGAGCCCAGCCTCGCGGGCCCGAAGCGTCCGCAGGACCGCGTGCCGCTGTCGAAGGCGAAGTCTGTCTACCAGGCGGCGCTCAAGGTCATGGGCGAAGAACGCACCAAGAAAAATCCCACGGCCACCGGGCACGCTGAAATCCTGCTCGACGGCGTCAAGACGGACATCAGCGATGGCGCGGTCACCATCGCCGCCATCACCAGCTGTACCAATACCTCGAACCCCTATGTACTGATGGCCGCGGGCCTGCTGGCGCGCAATGCCGCGAAGCTCGGCCTCAAGTCCAAGCCCTGGGTGAAAACCAGCCTCGCGCCCGGCTCTCGCGTGGTCACCGACTACCTGACCAAGGCCGGGTTGTTAGCCCCGCTCGAGTCGATCGGCTTCAACCTGGTCGGTTACGGCTGCACCACCTGCATCGGCAACTCGGGCCCGCTCAAGCCCGAGATCTCCGCCGGCATCAAGGCCGGCGACATCGTCGCCACCTCGGTGCTGTCAGGCAACCGCAATTTCGAAGGGCGTGTTCACCCCGAGATCAAGATGAATTTCCTCGCGTCGCCGCCGCTGGTCGTGGCGTACGCGCTTGCGGGCACAATGGACGTCGACCTGCAGTCCGATGTCCTCGGTCTGGGTCCCGACGGCAAGCCGGTGGTGCTCGCCAACATCTGGCCATCGGACCAGGAAGTGGCCGACGCCGTACATGCCACGATCACCTCGGAAATGTTCCGCAAGAGCTACGCCAATGTATTCACCGGCGAAGCCAACTGGCAGTCCATCAAGATTCCGCTCGGCAAGATCTACGACTGGAAAGAAGAATCGACCTACGTACGCAACCCGCCGTACTTCGAAGGCATGACCATGACGCCGCGGCCGGTCACCGATGTCACCGGCGCGCGCTGCCTGGCCTTGCTGGGTGACTCGGTGACCACCGATCACATCTCGCCGGCCGGCGACATCGCCAAGACCAGCCCGGCCGCCAAATACCTGGTATCGAAGGGCGTGCAGCCGGTCGATTTCAATTCCTACGGCGCCCGCCGTGGCAATCACGAAGTCATGATGCGCGGCACGTTCGCCAACATCCGCCTGCGCAACCTGCTGGCGCCGGGCACCGAGGGCGGCGTCACCGTGCACGTGCCCACGGGCGACCAGATGCCAATCTTCGATGCCGCGATGCGTTACAAGCAGGACGCGACGCCGCTGATCATTCTCGCCGGCAAGGAATACGGCACCGGCTCGTCGCGCGACTGGGCCGCCAAGGGCACCATGTTGTTAGGCGTGCGGGCCGTCATCGCCGAGAGCTTCGAGCGCATCCATCGTTCCAACCTCATCGGCATGGGCGTGTTGCCGCTCATGTTTCCGCCCGGCAAGACCGCGGCGAACCTCGGGCTTACCGGTTTCGAGGTCTTCGAGATCACCGGGCTCGACAATGCCGAGGCAAAAACCGTGAAGGTCGTCGCCACTCCCGCGAAGGGCTCGCCGATCGCTTTCGAGGCGCGCGTGCGCATCGACACGCCGAAGGAGCGCGACTACTACCGCCACGGCGGCATCCTGCAATACGTGCTGAGGCAGCTGGCCGCGAAGGCCGCGTAATAAACCCCATTTCCATTTCAGCGGGGACGTAACGCGGTTGGCGGGCGGCCAAATAAGCTCACGAACGCGCGCCGCATGCGTTCGGGATCGCCGAATCCGCAGCTGCGCGCGACTTCCTGAACCGACGCGCCACCGCTTTCGATCAGCGCTCGCGCGGTTTCCGCGCGCAGACGCATGACGGCCCTGGCCGGCGTGGTTCCCGTCTCGCTCTGAAACAGCCGTGCGAAGTTGCGCGGGCTCATGCAGGCCTGCGCGGCCAGCTGCTCGATCGATAGACGCGTACGCAAGTTGCTGCGCACGAAGTCGAGCAGTGTCGCGAAGCGGCCGTCGGCGCGTTCGAGCTCGAGCAGCGTGGAGAACTGCGACTGCCCTCCCGGACGTCGGTAGTACACCACCAGCTGTTGCGCAACCTTTCGTGCCAGCGCTTCGCCGAGATCTTCGGCGATGAGCGCCAGTGCCAGATCGATGCCCGCGGTGATACCCGCCGAGCTCCAGAACTTTCCAGCCTTGACGAAGATCCGGTCGGCATCTAATTTCACGAGCGGAAATTTTCGCGCGAAATCCTGGCTGCGCGTCCAGTGTGTAGTCGCCACGCGCCCATCGAGCAATCCGGTGGCGGCGAGAATATAGGCGCCGGAGCAGACGCTCGCCACGCGCCGCGCATGCGCGCCGCACGAGCTCACGAACCTGACGATTCTGGCGTCCTTCGCTGCCGACCGTGTGCCCTCACCTCCGGCGATCACCAGCGTATCGATGCTCGCGGCGCGACCGAACGCAACTGCGTTCATGGATACCCCCGACGTGCTCGCCACCGCGCCGGCGCTCGGCGCGATGACACGCAGCGCGTAGCTGCCGGGGCAATATCTTGCGGCGATCTCGAACGCGGCGATCGGGCCCGCAGCGTCCAGCAACTGGAAATCCGCAAAGATCAGGAAAGCGACGCGGCGAGTCATCCGGCAACCGTTGGCATGAAACGAGGGAACATTGTCATTTCCGCCAGCAGGCTAGTACGGCAGCATCGCCCCGTCAACGACACCAAGGAACTGCCCATGGCCACGGAATTCAGGATCGTCTTCGCGCTCTACCCGCACATCACCCAGCTCGACTTCACCGGTCCTTTCGAAGTGCTGACGCGCATGCCCGGCGCGCAATGCGTCCTCGCCTCGGTGGCCGGTGGCGATCTTCCGGTCGGCCATGGCCTGTGCTTCTCTGGTTTGCATCGCCTCGCCGAGGTCGAAGTCGCCGACCTGCTGTTCGTCCCCGGTGGATTCGGCACGGTGGCGGCGCTCGAGGATCAGGCCTATCTCGGCGCGCTGCGGCGCCTGGGCGCGACCGCGAGCTACATCACTTCGGTGTGTACCGGCTCGCTGTTGCTGGCGGCCGCCGGTCTGTTGCGCGGCAAGCGCGCCGCCTGTCACTGGGCATGGCGTGACAAGCTCGCTGACTTCGGCGTGCAGCCCGATCCGGCGCGCGTGGTTCGCGACGGCAAAGTGTTCTCGGGTGGCGGGGTTACCGCCGGCATCGACATGGCGCTGACGGTCATGGCCGAGGTCGCCGGCGACGACTACGCCGAGACCGTTCAACTCGCCATCGAATACGCGCCGGAGCCGCCGTTCGAGTCGGGACGTCCGGAGCTGGCGCGCGAGCCCGTGCTGCGTGCCGCGCGTGCGCGCCTCGATTCCGTGCGCGCCGAGCGCGACGCCGCCATTGGCCGTGCCGTCGCCGCGCTCGGGGCCGCTTGAAATTCCGGCACCTGACTACTGTGCAACCTCCTGCGGACGCTTCGGTCGCGAAACGTTCGACCAGTCGATTCGCCGCGTGGCGATCATGAGTATGGACAGCACGCCGAACAGCAGCAGCGAACCCATGAGCAGCGAATAGTCTTCGGAGCGCAGGATCCAGTAGAGCATGGTGTAGAGCGTGGCCAGTCCAAGCCCGGCCCCCAGCGCGAGCGACAGCCGTTTGAGCACGCCGGTGAGGTACACGGTGATGAGAGTCACCAGCGCCCCGGCCGACACCGCATAAGCGATGTCGAAGGTCATGTGCTCGGAGAGCGCCAGCAGAAGTAGATAGAACAGCGCCAGCGCCGTGCCCACCATGAGATATTGCATGCTGTGAATGGCGATGCCGCTCAGATGCTCCCAGAGGAAGAACGTGAGGAACGTGATGACGATCAGCAATACCGCGTAGTGCACGGCGCGGTAGTTGCGCTGGTAGATGTCCACGGACTCGAAGAAGGTCACCCCGACGGCGCTTTGCGCGAATGATGTCTCCACCGGCTCGCCGGCCCGGGCCTGGTTGTCGTACCAGCTCTGCCCGAAATTGCGATTGATCTCCAGCACCGACCATCGCGCAGTGAAGCCATCCTTGCCGATCTGCGGATTGAGCGGCGCGGGCGCGCCTTCGAACGACGGATCCGCCCAGGGCGATTTCAGGGCAATGTTCGCCTTGCGGGCCAGCGGCAGGAATTTGAGTTGGCCGCTGCCGGTCAGCGTGAGTTTCAGGTGAAACGGAATCGACGAGCCTTCGCGCAGCGCCGCCAGCGGTACCGCGGTCGAAATGCCTGCAGATCCCGCATAGCCGTCCGCGGCCACCTGCGCGCTTTCGCCGGCGACCAGCAGCTCGTCGACGGCGCGCAGTGCACTCGATTCGGAGTTCAACACCAGCAGGCGCGCCTCTGCCCACTTCACTTCACGACCTTGCTTCTCCTGCAGCAACTGCGCGAAGTCACGGTTGACGAACTTGCCGTCGATCTGCACGCGCGCGGTGTAGACCGGCTTTTCGTAGATTCCCACGGCGCGTGAGGTGATGCCCGCATCGGCATTCAGCTCGAGCGTGTCTGGCAACACATAGAACACATTGCGCTCGACTTCCGTGCGCTGCGTTTCCCGCCCGGCCGCGGTCTGATCGATCACCACGCGCGTGGTTTCGACTGGAATCGACAGCAGAACGCCGGCGGTGGTCTGCATGCCGCCCCATGATGCGGCGACGCGCTGCGCGGCCTCCTGGCGCGAACCGACGCGTTCGTCCACCAGGCTTTCAACCTGGGCCAGTGGGACCAGCAGGACGACGATCAGGAATCCGATGACCAGCGCTTTCGCCAGCAATGGTGGAATGAATCTGAATCGTTCGGACATTGCTTTGGCTCCCTCGAGGTGTTTTCAGAGCCAGAAGTGTGCAGACCAAAGTGGCCAGCCACGCGGCGCAATTGTGGCGAATCGTGGCAACGGCATGGGTAACATGCGTCCATGCCCATCGCCTTTTTCGATCTCGACGGCACCATCACGCATCGCGACACACTGTTTCCGCTGGTATTGCGGCAGCTCGTGCGGCGGCCGCTGCGTTTGCTGCGGTTGTTAGGCGTGGTCCCGGCCGCGGTCCGCTACGCCGTCGATCGCGACCGCGGCGCCCTCAAGCAGTCGCTGCTGCGCATGACGCTGCGCGGCACCTCGCGGGCCGAGCTCAACGATGCGTCCGCGCGTTTCGTGACCGATACCATCGAGCGCCGCTGCTTCGGCGATGCGCTGCGCACTATCAAGCGCCACCGGGAGGCTGGTCACTTTCTCGTGCTGATGTCGGCGAGCGTCGACTTCTACGTGCCGGAATTCGCCCGACAACTCGGCTTCGATCACGTGATCTCGACGGGCGTCGCCTGGAACGGCGAGTGGCTCGATGGCACCTTGACCACGCCCAATTGCCGTGGCGAGCAGAAGGCTCTCTGTCTGCGCGCACTGGTTGCCGAACGCCGCGACAGCGAGACTTTTGCCTACGGCAACAGCGATTCGGATCTGCCGCATCTGGCGATCGTCAGGCATGGACTTCTGATCAATGGGTCGGTGGCCGCGCGCCGCGCGGCGGCCGCGCTCGGCGTACCCACCGCGGAATGGATCTAGCTGGCTCTTAGGGCCTGTGATGCCCATCACACTTATCGAGTGGTAGCCCTCGACTTCAGGGCACGCGCACTGGCGCATCCGACGCTAGTCACATAGCCGTCTCGCGCCCGCAACTACGATGTGGGCTGGAGTCGTCCGCTGCTCAGGACAATGTCAATAACACGGGGAAAACACCGGCCCTTCGGAAATTTTGCGCGCGTCGCAATCGCCGCGTTGGCGCTGGCTGTTGCCTGCTCTGCTCTCGCCGCCCCGCCGCTCAGCGTCCAGCGCTACAGCCTCGAAGAGGGCCTGTCACAACAGGCCGTGAATACCATCGTGCAGGACAGCGAAGGATTCATGTGGTTCGGCACCGAGGACGGACTCAATCGCTTCGACGGATACGAATTCCGACAGTTGCGCCACGATCGCAGCGACAGCAAAACATTGCCCAACGGCTGGATCTCTTCGCTGGTAGTCAGTCAAGACGGTTTGTGGATCGGCACCGACGGCGGTGGCGTAGTGTTCCGCAATGCGGTCACCGGCACGCTGACGTCGCCGCCGCAGCTGCGTGACACCCCGGACCTGCAACGCGTGCGCACGCTGACGCGCGATCGCCTTGGCCGGTTGTGGATCGCCTCGCGCGATGCCGGCGTCGCGATCTTCGACGCGCGCACCAGCGAACTGCGCCGTATTCGCCACGTGGCGACTCAGGCGAATTCTCTTTCCGACAATGCGGTCTTCAGCATCTTGCACTTGCGCAACGGTGACACGCTGGTCGGCACGGCCCGCGGTCTCGATCGACTGTCGGCGGCCAATCTCGACGTCTCGTCCATCGCGTTGCCGGCCGAGCTCGTGCCGCCCGGTCAGCCGCTGCGCGTGCGCGCGCTCGCCGAATCGGCCGATGGCGTAGTGTGGGTGGGCACGGATTCGGGGCTCGCACGTTTCGATCCGCGCGGCGATCGCTGGCGCATCTATCGCGCGCCCGCTTCGGGCGGCAACGCCGGCCTTGCCGACAATCGCGTGCAGTCCTTGCTCATCGACAGCCAGGGCAGACTGTGGGTCGGCCTGATCCAGGGACTCTCCTGGTTCGATTCGGCCACCGAGACATTCTCGACCTACCACCGCGATGATGCTGAAGCCCGCTCGTTGCCCGATGACTACATCGTGTCGCTGTTCGAGGATCGCGGCGGCTCGCTGTGGATAGGCACCAAATCCGGCGGCCTCGCCAAGTGGAATCCGCGAACCTGGTCGTTCGGGCATTCACGGGCCAGCGCCGAGGAAGGCTTCACCGATCGCAACATCACCTCGTTCGCCGAGGACAAGCTCGGCCGGATGTGGATAGGCACCTTCGGCAGCGGCATCAACCTGCAGGATCGTGCCACCGGCAAAGTGACTCCCGTGCGGCACGTCAATGGCGTACGCGGTAGTTTGAGTGACGATCGCGTGATGGCGATGCTCGAAAGCGCCAATGGCGGCGTCTGGGTGGGCACGATGGGCGGCGGACTCAACTATTTCAATCCGCAGACGCTGAAGGCAGAAGTCTTCACGCACGATCCGGCGGTCCCGACCACGCTGGCGGCGAGCGGCGTCATGAGCCTGCTCGAAGTCGACCAGCAGCTCTGGGTCGGAACCTTCGGCGGCGGTATTTCGCGTTTCGATGCGCGCGCGCGCCGATTCGAGAATCTGCGTCCCGGCCCCGAGGACGGACTGCATCTGTCGAGCGGCCGCATTACCGCGCTGGCGCGCGATCGCGCAGGCCACGTTTGGATCGGTACGGATTGTTGCGGCCTCAACGTCTGGGATCAAAAGACCCGTCGGCTCTATTACTACAAGCGCGACGCCAGGAAGCTCGACACGCTGAGCGCGGACACCATCTATTCGATCCTGGTCGACGACAACGGCGCCGTGTGGATAGGCACGCGCGGTGGCGGCCTGGACCGCGTGATCAATCCCGGCGAGGCGCCGCACGCACTGCGCTTCGCCAACATCTCCGAAGCGCAGGGATTACCCAACAACTCGGTTTATGGCCTGCGCGCCGATGGCAGCGGCAACATCTGGGTCAGCACCAATTTTGGTCTCGCACGGCTCGATCCGCGCACCGACGCCATCCAGCGCTTCCATCGTCTGCACGGCCTGCAAGGCGAGGAATTCAATTTCGGCGCGCATTATCGCGATCGCAGCGGCAAACTGTTTTTCGGCGGTGCCGCCGGCTTCAACTCCTTTTATCCGGAAGTACTCGAATTCAACGAGCGCCCGCCGCGCGTAGTACTGACACAGGTCCGCAAGCTCAACACGCCTGACGTCGCCGGCGTGCCCGAGGAGCGCATCCAGAGTCTCTCGCTGAGCCACAAGGAAGATGTGATCACGCTGCAATTCGCGGCACTCGACTTCGCCGACCCACGCGCCAACCGCTACGAATACAAACTCGACGGCTTCGACAAGGGCTGGGTGCGGGCCGACGAACGTCGCGCGGCGACCTACACCAACCTGCCCGGCGGCCACTACGTATTCCGTGTGCGCGCCAGCAACAGCGATGGCGTGTGGAGCACACAGGACCTCGCGCTGCCAATCGACGTGGCGCCTTCGCCCTGGCTGTCACCATTCGCCTACGCCGCATACGCACTGCTCGCGGCGCTCATGCTGCTGGCCGTCTGGTATGCGCAGCAGCGTCGTCTGGCGCGCGCCGCCACGCAACGACAGCAACTCGAGCTGCAGGTGAGCGACCGCACCTACGAGCTGGCGCAGCGCAACCGCGAGCTCGAGGAAGCCAACCGCCGCCTGGAAATGGCCAGCCTCACCGACACGCTGACCGGCTTGCACAACCGCCGCTATCTGATGCAGGAGTTTCCGCGACTCATCGCGCAGCACAAAGGCGCGCAGGGTCTCGCCATCATGATCGTGGATCTCGATGCGCTGAAACCCATCAACGACCAACACGGTCATGCCGCCGGCGACATGGTCATCGTCGAGATCGCCAAAACGCTGCGCCAGGCGATCCGTCCCGATGACGTGCTCGCGCGCTGGGGCGGCGATGAGTTCGTGGTCGTGGCCCAGGCCCAGCACGTCGAGCACGCCTGCATGCTCGCCGAGCGGGTTCGCGAACGAATCGCGAAGATGAAGTGCGTGTTGCCGCGCGGCGCCGTGGTGCGCACCAGCTGCTCCATCGGCCTCACCTGTCTGCCGTTTGTTCCGGGTAACCCTGACTCGGTGAGCTGGGAACACGCCATCAAGATTGCCGACCTCGCTCTGTACCGCGCCAAGCGCGGCCGCAATGCCTGGCGCGGCTGGTTCGGCACCCAGCACGTCGCCACGTTGCAGTCGGTGATCTCGGCGGTGGAGTCGAATATCGACGGCCTGATTGCCAATGGTGTCATCATCGAACACATGTCGACGCGCGGCAGCGACGACACCGTGAATGCATTACGCGTCTTGCGCGAGGTTCGATGAGCATGGACAGCGAAATCCGCGACGCACTGGCCCGGTCCCTTCCCGACCTCGCACTCATCGTGCGGCGTGACGGCGTCATCCTCTCGTGCGTGGGTGGACATGCAGTTCGCGGCCTCAACGCCGCTGAAGAAGAAATCCCCGGCCGCACGCTCGACACCCTATGGCCCGATTCCATCGCCGCGCACGTGCTGCAGACCGTACGCAGAATCCTCAAGACGCGCAAAGCCGCGACGCAGCGTTACCAGGACGGCGACGTCAAGCTGGAGATGCGCTTCCAGGTGCAGGGCTTCGACCGCGTGCTGGTGGTTTGCCGCGATCTCGGCGAAGGCGCCACTTCCAACGACTCCGGTCTCTACCCGCAAGGCGCCAGCGCCATGCTGGCGCATCGCGATGCATTCGAAAAATCCCTGCGCATGGCGCTCGACATGGCCGCGTTGCGCGAAGACACCGTCGGTGTGGCGCTCGTTCACATCGGCGGCTACATCACCTACCAGCGCGTGTTCGACTCGGCATTGGCGAATCGCCTGCTCGAGTCTGCCGCGAAAGTGATTGCAGAGAATCTGCCCGAAGCGCGCACCAGTCTGCCGCGCATTGCGCGAGTCTCGGATGACGTCATCGGCGTGGTGCTCACCGACATTCGCTCGCGTGGCGACGCTGACGCGGCCGTCGAGGGCATCGTCAAGGCGCTCCAGCATCCGGTCGATCTCGACGGGCAGATATTCCAGCTCGCGCCGCAGATTGGGGTAACGCTGTCAGGCACCGATGGCGATCGCGCCACCGAGCTCATTGAACGCGCGCTCACGACGCTGGACTCCGGTCGGCGCCAGGGCGAACAACGCGCCGTCACCTTCTATTCGGACACGCTGCGTCTGGCGTCGCTCACGCGCCTCGACATGCAGAAGGAACTGACCCAGGCGCTGCAGAAGGACGAGCTCGAACTGCACTACCAGCCGCGTTTCCTGCTTTCGACGCGCGAGATCATCGCCGTCGAAGCGTTCCTGCGCTGGCCGCACAAGATCCGCGGCATGGTTCCCACCTCCGAATTCCTGCCGATCGCCGAACTCTCCGGGCTGTCGGTGCAGCTGGGCCGCTGGGTATTGCGCCGCGCCTGCCGCGATCTCGCCACGCTTGCCGAGCGCGGCTATCCGAATCTTCGAGTGTCGGTCAACGTGGGGCGCCAATATCTTTCCGCTGAGAGCCTGGCCGAGGACGTCGCCAACTCGGCGAAAGAAGCCGGCATCGAGCCGTCTCACCTCGACCTCGAGATCACCGAACAAATGCTGTCCACCGGCCGCACGGGTCTGGCGGCGCTGCACCAGCTGCGCGGCCAAGGCGTGCGCGTGCTCATCGATGACTTCGGAACGGGCTACGTGTCGCTCGGCAAGCTGCGCAGCTCGCCGCTCGACGGCATCATGATCGACCGCTCGTTCGTCGAAGAAGTCGGCCACGATCACGAGGCTCGTGCGGTGTGCCGCGCCGCCATCGCGCTTGGTCATGCGTTCGGTCTGCGCATCGTCGCCGAGGGCATCGAGACCGAGGCGCAGGCACAATTCCTGATCGCCGAACAGTGCCATGAGGGCCAGGGCCATCTTTTCTGTGCGGCCACGCCACTCGAAAACCTGCTCGACAAGGTTCTGCCCGGCACCAAGGAAGCGTCAGGTTCTGTTCAACGCACAGCGCACCGCTGAGCAATTGTTGACATAGCGCACGGATTTAACCGGTTCTTATCAGACGCCGGTCACACTTTGGCCGAGAGGCGCGTCACACACGCACGCTCTCAGACTGCCGTTCCCACCTCTAATGGTCGCGTTCGCGAAAGCGGACTGGGGCCAATTACGAGGCATATTTTCGATGAAGGAACGTGTAGTTGAAGCAGCCGCCCGAGTCCTGGGAGCGGTCGGTCTGGCGATGCTGGTGTCGTGCACCTCGGCGACATCGGGCGCGCCCAGCGCCGGCGTGACTGCCGATGGCGCCCAGGTCGCCAGCTACATCGTCGAAGCCGACAGCACCGACAATGCCGCCAAGGCCGTGCGCGAGGCTGGCGGCGCGGTCGTCTCCCGGCTTGGTGTCATCGACGCCGTGGAAGCCAAGCTCACCACCAGTCAGCACGCCAAGGTGCTCGCCTCACAGCGCGTCAAGCAGGTCACCCCGAACACTCCGATCACCACGCTCGCCGCCGCCAGCGTGCGCGACAATTTCGAGACCGGCTCCTTCGCCAACAACGACGGTTCACATCGCTGGTACGGCGACTGGGTCGAGACCAACGACAACGGCTCGCCTTACGATGGCAAGATCACGATCGGCTGGACGGATCGCGGCGGCAAACGATTGATCTTCAGTGGCAGCGCCTCTATCTACCGAAAGGCGGCGACGCCCTCGAGCTCACCGAGCGTCACGCTGAAATTCAAATCGCTGCGCTCGGGGTTCAGGGCCGGTGAATACGTGGCCGTCCAGGCGAGCAAGAATGGCGGCTCGAGCTGGACGGAAATCGGCCGCATCGCCACCGTCGGCACCGATTCGGGATTCGTCAACCAGAGCTACAACCTCACCGCCTATCGCGGTCGCGATACTGCGATCCGCTTCGTGAGCCAGATGAATGGCGGGTACGGCTCCGACTACGTCGATATCGACGACCTGGAAATCGCCTACACGACCAACTATGGCGACGGCGATCCGGTACCAGTCGAAGTCAACACCAAGGATCTGCACAGCGCCGGCATCCGCGGCCGAGACATCGGCGTTGCCATCATCGACACGGGCTACTGGAAACTCGACTCGCTCGACAAGGATTCCAATGGTTACGGCCGCGTGGCCGCGCAGTACGATGCCGTGCGCAATGTGGTCGATACCACTTGGTCATCGGTCTCGACCGACACCAATGGGCACGGCACGCACATCACCAGCCTCATTGCCAGCAGCCGCAAGACCAGCGGCGGTCGTTTTTACGGTGTCGCGCCCGACGCGCGCATCATCTCGATCAAGGCTTTCGGCGACGACGGCGCCAGCAGCTACGCCACGGTGATCCGCGGCATCGACTGGGCGATCAACAATCGCCTTCCGTACGCAATTCGGGTGTTGAATCTTTCGCTAGGGGCCCCGGCGCATTCGCGCTATTGGGACGATCCGCTCAATAAAGCCGTGATGCGCGCTTGGCAATCCGGCATTGTCGTAGTCGTGTCAGCGGGCAATAGCGGACCGCTGCCGCAGACCGTCGGCGTTCCGGGCAACGTGCCCTACGTCATCACGGTCGGCGCGATGACCGACAGCTACACCAGCAGTGGCAAGGACGATCGCCTCGCATCGTTCTCGTCGACCGGCCCGACCTACGAAGGCTTCGTGAAGCCCGATCTGGTTGCACCCGGCGGCCACCTTTGGGGCTTCATGGCGACCTACGACAAGATCGCGGTCGATCATCCGACGTTCATGAACAACGGCGACTTCTTCACGATGTCCGGCACCTCGCAGGCTGCCGCCGTCGTCTCGGGCGTCGCCGCGCTGGTGATCTACAACAATCCGAACCTCACACCCGACCAGGTGAAGTGCCGCATCATCGCCAGCGGCAAGCCAGCCGTGAAAGCCAACGGCACCCTCGCCTACAGCGTATTGCAGCAAGGCACTGGCCTCGTCGACGCGATCGCCGCGGTGTTCGGCACGGCTAACAACTGCGCCAACCAGGGCCTCAATGTCACCGCCGATCTGAACGGCACGGCCCACTACAAGGGACGCGTGACGCAGACTGCCGATGGCACTTTCAAGGTCACGAGCCCGAACGGCTATCTCTGGGACACCGGCTATCTGTGGGACACCGGTTACCTGTGGGATACCGGCTATCTGTGGGACACCGGTTATCTCTGGGAAGCGGGCTACCTCTGGGCGAACGCACAGTCCTACAACGGCGACATTCCGTGGGTCGACGGATACCCGTCGATCATCGGCTCGAGTGTCGCGACGTCGTCCGCAATGGCCGTGAATTCCTGGGTCGCGCCGGAGTAGACAGTCTTCGCGCATCCGCTCGGGGCGCCAGGCTTTGACTTGGATAAGAACGAAAGGCTCCGCCCTCGCATCGACTTCGTCGCGCGCGGGAGCAGGCGTCAGTGAGAAGAGCGAAGTAGGCGTCGTGGCGGCTCAGTGCCACGACGCTTACAAGAGCCCATGCCGATACCACGATCGTGATCAGTGAGTGGCAGCGGAAGTTGCCTTCGCCGGCACCAGGCGCAGCGGCAATTGCGGACGCAGGTCGAGAACCTGCGAAGAACCGCCTGCATGGAACAGATCGAGCAGGTGTTCGCGTGCCGGCTCCACCGCGATGGCGCCCGCGGCCACCAGTGCGCTCAAGCCAGGCGACAACGCATCGGTCTGCGGCAGGTGAATGGTGGCGCCGGTGACCGGGCCGATGTGCACCGCCCCTTCGGCAAGGTCGAAATTTTCCACCAGCGGCGAGCTCGCGAACGGTAGATAGAAGAGCAGCGGCTCGTTCGACGGAACGTCGCGCGCGACCTCGATCGAAAAGCCCGGTGGAAAGTAGCGCGGCGCGTACGTCCAGGAACTCGGCGGCGCAGCGGGCCCCCTGTGTCCTGGTCGAAACACCAGGCCGAACGGACTGGCGCCGGACGCTCGCTGCTGCCAGCGTTCCCACAGCCGCGTTTCGCGCACTTCGGGACTCTGCGCCTCCATGCGGTTTTCCACCCACACCAGTTCGAGGTAGGCATTCGGAAAGAAGAATCGTCGATTGGCGGTCCCCTGCCCCGGGTGTGAATTGCCCGGGCCTTCATGCAAGCCCTGGTCGGTCAGCGCGCTGGCTTCCGGGGCGCCGACCCTGCAGAAGATCATGATGTGGTCGAGCTCACCCCAGGCTGTCGGCAAGGTGCTGCTCACATCGATGTGCGGACTAGCCAAAGCTCCGGAAAGAATTTGAGCTCGAGTGCCTTGGCGAGATAGGACACGCCACCGGTGCCGCCGGTACCGGGCTTGTAGCCGATGACGCGTTCCACGGTCTTCAGGTGGTGGAAACGCCAGAGCTGGAATTTCTGGTCGAGGTCCACGAGGCGCTCCGCCATTTCGTACAGGTCCCAATCCTTCTCCGCGTTGTGATAGACGCCCAGCCACGCGGCCGTCACGGCTTTCGAGGCGACATACGGCTCGGAGAAATCGCGCTCGATGAGCTCCTCGGGGATGCCGTAGCCGCGGCGCGACAGCAGGCGTAACACTTCATCGTAGATGGACGGCGAGGTCAGCGCCCGCTCCAGCCGCTCAAATCCCGGCGCATCGCGCTTGTGGACCGCAATGACATCGCGGTTCTTGTTGCCGAGCTGGAACTCGAGCACGCGGTATTGCAGCGATTGGAACCCGGACGAACGCCCGAGCGTATTGCGGAACGAGGAGTACTCGAACGGCGTGAGCGTCGACAGAACGCTCCACGCCCCCAGCAGCTCTTCCTGCAGGCGCGAGATGCGCGCCAGCATCTTGAACGACGGGTCGAGGTTGTCGCGCCGCACGCATTCCATGACGTGGCCGAGTTCGTGCAGGAACAGCCGCATCCACAATTCCGATACCTGGTGGACGATGATGAACAACATCTCGTCCTGTTCGATCGAATTCGGTTTCTGCGCGTCGAGTAGTTTGTCGAGCTGCAGGTACTCGCCGTAGGACTGGGAGGTTCCCAGATCCATGTGCGCGCCATCATTCTTAACGACTTTTTCCATGCTCACTCTTCGGAGAAAACCCAGCGCGGAACATGCCGCCAGCCCTGAACGAGCTCGCGATCGAGGGCCCGCCAGTCCGCGCAATGGCGTTCCACCGCCTGCCAGAAACGCGCCGAGTGATTCATGTGCTTCACGTGCATGAGCTCATGCACGATGAGGTAGTCGATCACTTCCGGGCGCTGGAACAGCAGGCAGCAATTGAGGCTGATGGTACCGCGCGCCGAACAACTTCCCCAGCGTGAACGCTGGCGGCGGATCGAAACCTGCGAATAGTGCACGCCGGTGACGGCGGCCAGCGCCGCCACGCGCGGGGCGAGCCGCGGGCGCGCCATGCGCAGCAGCCAGTTGCGCATCGCTGCGCGAAGTCTGGCATGGGAGACCGCCCCGGTGACGCGCAGGATCTGTCCGGCCTCGGCAACCCGCAGTGGGCCCGAGCCGCCGGCCACGTGCAGCGGCCAGCGCTCATTGGTCGCGCGCAGCTCCACCGCGGCTGGCGGGAATGGCTGAGGTTCAGGACGGTTGCTTAGCGCAATCGCGCGCCGGCTGTCTATCCACTCCCGCTGGGCGGCGATGAAGTGTTCCACTTCGCGCGGCCGCGCCCGCGGCGGCACCACCACTTCCACGCGCGCATCCGGGTACACGCGGATGGACAAGCGTCGGGCGCGCGCACTCACGCGAATCAGAGGACCGTACCCGATCCGTTCGCCATCGTTGCCGGACTGGAAAGCCAGCTCGAACTGATGATCGGTCGTCATAGCCTTGCCGCCAGCACCACGCCCTCACGAATTGCGCGCTCGGCATCGAGCTCCACGGCCAGCAACGCACCGCCAATGATGTGAACGGAAGAAGACGGCACCGCCAGCTCGGCCAGTTCAGTGGCCAGCGCGGTCACCGATTCCTGGCCCGCGCAGACGATCACGTGATCGACGTCGAGCACCTCGGCGCCGGCTTCGGCGGAAATGTGCAATCCGGCATCGTCGATGCGTTGATAAGTGACGCCGTTGCGCATGACCACGCCACGATGCTTGAGCGCGGTGCGATGGATCCAGCCGGTGGTCTTGCCCAGACCAGCTCCGACCTTGCCCGGCTTCCGCTGCAGTAGATAGACGCGGCGCTTCGAGGCCACCGGTTGCTGCGGCAACAGTCCGCCACGCTCGATGAGATCGCGGTCGACGCCCCACTCCGCGAAATAGTCGCCGTCGGCGCGATGCGTGAGAAACGCCGCGACGTCGAAGCCGATGCCGCCGGCGCCGATGATGGCCACGCGCTCGCCCGCCGCGCGCGCGCCGCTCAGCAGGTCGGGATACTTGATGACCTTGGAGTGCCCGATGCCTTCGATGGCGGGGATGCGCGCCGCGACGCCGCTCGCAATCACGATGTCGTCGAAATTGCCGCCAGCAAGACGCCGCGCATCGGCGACGGTGTTCAACTCGAGCGTAACGCCGGTGAGCTCGATACGCCGCGCGAAATAGCGCAGCGTGTCATGGAAGTCTTCCTTGCCCGGGACTTCACGCGCATAGCAAAACTGCCCGCCGATCTCCCCGGCACGTTCGAACAGCGTCACGCGATGGCCACGTTCGCCGAGTGTGGTGGCACAGGCCAGGCCGGCGGGCCCGGCGCCGACGACCGCGATGCGTTTCGGCGTGCGCACCGGCACGACGCGCAGTTCTGTTTCGTAGGCAGCCAGCGGATTGACCAGGCAGGTGGCACGCTTGTTTTCGAAGACGCGATCGAGGCAACCCTGATTGCAGGCGATGCAGGTGTTGATTTCATCCTCGCGCCCTTCGGCGGCCTTGCGCGGGAGATCCGGGTCGGCGAGCAGCGGCCGCGCCATGGACACGAGGTCCGCGTCGCCGCTCTCGAGCAACGCTTCGGCGCTGTCGGGCATGTTGAATCGATTCGTGGCGATCACCGGCAGACGCGTGGCCGCCTTGATGCGCGCCGACACCCAGCCAAACGCACCGCGCGGAACGATACCGGCGATCGTCGGCACGCGCGCCTCATGCCAGCCGATGCCGGTGTTGAGCATGGTCGCGCCGGCGCCTTCCATCTGCGACGCCAGCCATTCCACTTCCGCGCCGGTGCCACCGCCTTCGACCAGATCCAGCCCGGAGATTCGATAGATGATGATGAATGCAGGACCGACGGCAGCACGTGTCTGGCTGACGATTTCCAGCGCGAGGCGCGCGCGGTTTTCCAGCGAGCCGCCCCACTCGTCTTGGCGCTGATTGGTTCGCGGCGCGAGGAACTCGTTGATGAAGTACCCCTCCGAACCCATGATCTCCACGCCGTCGTAATGGGCAGCCTGCGCGAGCACCGCGCAATTGACGAAGTCCGCGATCTGATCACGAACACCGTCGGCCGAAAGCTCACGCGGCTTGAAGCGGTTGATGGGTGCGCGCAACGCCGTCGGCGCAACCGGAAACGGGTGATAGGCGTAGCGGCCGGTGTGAAGAATCTGCATGCAGATGCGACCGCCGTCGGCGTGAACCGCTTCGGTGACCAGCCGGTGGCGCGCCACTTCGCGCGCATTGGACAGCTTGCCGGCGAAGGGCTTGGCCCAGCCGACGCGATTCGGCGCGATGCCGCCGCTCACTAACAACCCGGCGCCGCCGCGCGCGCGCGCCGCGAAGTACGCCGCGAGCTTGCCGAAGTCACGCGCGCGGTCTTCGAGCCCGGTGTGCATCGAACCCATGACAATGCGATTCGGCAGACGCGTGAAGCCCAGATCGAGCGGGGCGAACAGCCGCGAATACTTCATCGCGCGATACTAACAGGCGGGCCTGCTGGCCCCTCTAGTGCGTGATCTGCTGCATCAGCTGGCGCGGAAATGCGTAATCCGGCGCGATCAGCAGCGAACGCTCGAGTGCTTCGCGTGCGCCGACCACATCGCGCATGTCGTAGAGCGCGCGGCCCAGAAATGCATAGGCTTCGGCAGCGCCCCAGTCGGGCGTGGTCGACGCACCGGCACGCGCGATTTCGAACATGGCAGTCACGGCGCGCAGGCTCTTGAGCGCCGCGGCCTTTTCCCCGGCGTCCTTGCCAGCGCGATCGAACTTGGCCAGCGCCTCCACCAGGCGCACGCGGGGATTCCTGGGCTCGAGCTTGACAGCTTCATCGATACGCGAGCCGATGCGCCCGCCACCGAACGGAATGGAACTCATCTCCCGGCCCGCGAGTGTGCAGGCGGTGCCGAGCGCATAGGCTTCGGCACGCTTCTCGCGGTTTGCGTCAGTCTCATCGAGTCCGATCGGCACCTTGGGCAGCGCGTGCACGGCATTGTCGATTTCATCGTCGCAATCGTCGATGGCATCCTTGGCCTGCGACTTCTTCGCGGTCGTCAGTACCTGCGCCAGCCGGTAATGCGCCAGCGCGCGGAAATAGGAACGCGTGCCAAGATCGTCGGCCGCGCCGCCCTCTTCCCCTTCGACCGGCTTCGGCTTGAGCGAGATTAGGACGCCATTCAGCGCACGCGCGTCGTTGGTGTAGTACGCGTACTGGATGCGCCCCTCGACGTCGGCCCACACTTCCGCGTGCGCCAACGAAGAAGCGCCGGCCAGTGCCAGCGCTCCGACGAACACGAATCGCAACGATCGTTTCACAATTCGCGCAACCCCGAGGTGATCGGCATTCGTGCCGCCCGGATGCCCGGCAGTATGCCAGCGATGAACGTGAGAATGAGGCCGTAGATGATGCCGGTAAACATCAGCTGCGGCGTCACGGTGAACGCGAACGTCATCTGGCTGAACGACGCCCAGTTCATGGTCGAGCTCGTCATGCCGTTAAGGAACAGATAGGCGAGCAATCCGCCGATGAGGCCACCGACTGCGCCCAGGATGATCGCTTCGGTCAGCACCGAGATCACGACTGGAAACCCACCGAATCCCAGCGCGCGCAGCGTCGCGATCTCGCGCACGCGCTGCGCCACCGCGTTGTAGAGCGTGTTCAGCGCCGCGAACAACGCGGCGATGCCCATCATGATCGCCAGAGTCCAACCGACGTTGTTGATGATCGTGGACATGAGTTTCTGCTGGTCGACGTAGAACTCGCGCTCGGTCTGCACGCTGAGGCGCACACGCGGATCCTTGGTGAGGGAATCCTTGAGCGTCTTGATGGCGGCTGGATTGGTGAGCTTGGCGCGAATCGACTGATAGCTATTGCCCCGCCGCCAAGCCTGCTGCACGACGCGAGTGTCGCCCCACACTTCCGACTCGGCGATGCCGCCCTGGTCGGTGAAGCGACCGACGACCGTCCAGTCGGTCGCGCCCCAGCGCACGATCTTGCCGACGTCGAGCCCGTCGTATTGCTTGATGACTCCGTCGCCCACCACGACTTCGTTGGTGCCTTCGCGGAACATGCGGCCTTCGACCAGCTTGAAGTGCTTGCGCACCTTGCCCGCCATCGGGCTCACGCCGCGCAGCGGCAGATTGGTACTCGCGTCCTTGCCTTTCATCTTGCCGTCGACGAGCACGTACAGCTCGGGCGACATGATCGGCTTCCCTTCGGACTTGGCGATGCCCGGCGCGTCGGCGACCACGGTGACCGTGTCGACCCCGAATCCGCCCGACAGTTCGTTGTTGGAACCGGCGCGCATCAGGATCGCGACGTCATCGGACCCCGACCCTTCGAGTGCCACGCGAAAGCCCGCCGCGATCGACAGCAGCGCGACCAACACCAGCGTGACGCCGCCGATGCCGAGCACGGCGACCAGCGACGACGACCAGCGCAGCGGGACGTTGCGCAGGTTCATTCCCGTGACGGCGGCGATTTGTGCGAATGGGTTTGCCATGATGAATCCTCAAATACGCCGCAGCGCGTCGACGATCTTCAGACGCATCGCGGTGAGCGCCGGCCACGCACCCGTGATCACGCCGAACGCCAGCATCAGCACGGCGCCGACGATAAAAGTGCTCGACCCGACGCGGAACAGCGGGAAGAAATCCTTGATCTGCTCGGCGAGACCCCCCGCGATCAGAAACGCTAGCGAAAGGCCGACCAGGCCGCCCGTGAACGTCAGCAGCAGTGCTTCGAGCAGCACCAGCGTCAAGATCGACTGGCCGCTGAAACCGAGTGTCTTCAGCACGCCGATTTCGTTGGTACGCTCGCGCACCGATTGCGCCATGGTGTTGGCGGTGACGAGCAACATCGTGAAGAACACGGCCATAGTCACGTACACCAGGATGGCGCCGATGTTGCCGACCTGATCGAGGAACTGCTTGATCATCACGCGTTCGGTCGACGTCTTGGTCTCGAACGGCGAGTTCGCGAACCCGCCATCGATCTTCGCGGCAAGCGCATCGGCCTGCGCGGGATCGTTCACGCGCAGCACCATCCAGCCGACCATATCCTTGCCGAACTGCAGTGACTCGTTGAAGTATTCGTACTGGAAGTACGCGCTGCGCTTGTCGACGCCCGACCCGCTGGTCTTGTAGATGGCGTCGATATTGAACTCCCAGGTGTCGCCACCGTCGGTCTTGCGCCAGATTTCAGAGCGGATCGGGATGCGCTGGCCGACCTTCCAGCCGTATTGCTGCGCCAGCGCCTCGCCGACGATGACGCCCTGGCGGTCGTGCGTCCAACGGCTGAGCTCTTCTGGCGTGAGTAAGAGTTCCGGATAGACCTTCGCCAACTGCTCGGGATCGGTCGCAATGACCTGCACTTGGCCTTTCTGGTCCTTGAACACGCCGCCGAACCAGTTGAGCGGCACGACCGCGCGCACGCCCGGCATCGTCCGCACCTTTTCGTAGTGCGCACGCGGCAATGACACGGTGATGTTGACCTTGCTCATCAGCATGAGCCGGTCCGCACCCGCGAGGTTGATGGCCTGCGACAGGCTGGTGCGCAGCGCGTCCAGCAATCCGAACATGAGGAACGCCAGCAGGATCGAGATGAACGTGAACACGAAGCGCAGCTTGCGTCGCTTCATGTTCGCCCAGACGAGCGGCAGCCAGCGGAACATTACTTCGTCTCCCGCTCGAGGCGACCCTTCTCGAGATGCAGCGTGCGATTGGCGCGTTCCGCGGCGCGTGGATCGTGGGTCACCATGACAATGGTCTTGCCATGTTGCTTGTTGAGCGCCTGCAGCAGGTCGAGGATTTCATCGCCCGACTTGCGATCGAGGTCGCCCGTGGGTTCGTCGCACAAGAGCAGCGTGGGATCGGTGACGATGGCACGAGCGATACCGACGCGCTGTTCCTGGCCGCCCGACAGTTCGCGCGGTTTGTGTTTGATGCGATCGCCCAATCCCACCAGCGTGAGCGCGGTGTGCACCCGCTTCAGGCGATCGGCGCGACCGAGCTTGGTGAGCAGCAACGGCAGTTCGACGTTGCGCTCCGCCGTGAGCACCGGCAGCAGGTTGTACATCTGGAACACGAAGCCGACATTGTCGGCACGCCAGGCGCCAAGCTTCGAATCCGACAGCTTGTCGATGGCTAATCCATCCACTTCGATGGTGCCGGTGGTCGGACGGTCGAGACCGCCGAGCAGGTTCAGAAGCGTGGTCTTACCCGAGCCCGAAGGCCCCATCAGCGCGACGAAATCGCCGCGCGGCAGGTCGAGGTCGAGCTTCTCGAGCACCGGAACGATTTCGCTACCGCGCTGATACTGCTTGGCGACGCCTCGCAGGCGCGCGACTACCGGATCCATCTTGCTGCTTTCGACTGCTGCCATGTTCGTATCCTCTAACTATTGCCGTCTTCTTTGAGTTTGATCTTGCCGCCGTCGGTGAGACCTTGCACCTCCCAGCGGGCCACCGCCGCAGACAACG
>JBDTSV010000129.1:0-19130 GCA_039930985.1 Pseudomonadota bacterium | reverse complement strand
TCTTTATCGGCGCCGGCGAGGTTGCGCTTGTTGTCCTTGTCCGTCTTGAAATCGGTTTCGTACCAACCCGACCCCTTCAGCCGGAACACCGGCGCGGACATGAGTTTCTTGAGCCCGGACTTCCCGCAGGTCGGACATTTCTTGAGCGGCTTGTCATTGATCGCCTGCAGCACCTCATCGCGGTAGCCACAGTTCGGACATTCGTATTCGTAGAAAGGCATGACATCCCCGGGGAAAAACGCGCCGGAATTATAGCGGCAGCCCGGCTCCATTCGCGGCGGGCACGCCTGTTTGTCGCGTTTATCGCGGGTTATGCCTTCGAGAATTCGAGGCCGTTGCCGTTCGCGAGAGCCTGGATGCGGTCCCCGGGCATGAACTTGCCCGACAGGATCGCCTGCGCCAGCGGATTCTCCACCTGCTGCTGGATCGCGCGCTTGAGCGGCCGCGCGCCATACACCGGGTCGTACCCCGCCTCGCTCAAGCGATCGAGCGCCGAGTTATCGAGCTGCAGTTCGAGATTCCGGTCGAGCAGCCTCTTCTTAAGTTGCCCGAGCTGGATATCCACGATGGCGCGGATCTGCGCCTGTCCCAGCGGGTGGAACACACAGATGTCGTCGATACGGTTGATGAATTCCGGCCGGAAGTTGGCCTGCACCACTTCCATGACGGCCGCCTTCATGCGCGCGTAGTTGCCCTCGCCGGCGAACTGCTGAATGACGTCCGACCCGAGGTTCGAAGTCATGATGATCACGGTGTTGCGGAAGTCCACGGTGCGGCCCTGGCCGTCGGTGAGACGTCCGTCGTCGAGCACCTGCAACAGCACGTTGAACACGTCGGGGTGCGCCTTCTCCACCTCGTCTAACAAGATGACCGCGTAAGGCCGGCGACGCACGGCTTCGGTGAGCTGGCCACCTTCGTCGTAGCCCACGTATCCCGGCGGCGCGCCGATGAGCCGCGACACCGAATGCTTCTCCATGTACTCGGACATGTCGATGCGCACCATCGACTCTTCGGTGTCGAACAGGAATTCTGCCAGCGCCTTGCACAGCTCGGTCTTGCCGACACCGGTGGGGCCGAGGAACAGGAATGAGCCGTTGGGGCGCCGCGGATCGGCGAGACCCGCGCGGGAACGGCGAATCGCATTCGAAACGATCTTCACCGCCTCGTCCTGGCCGACGACGCGCTTGTTGAGCGCCTCTTCCATGCGCAGCAGTTTTTCCTTCTCGCCCTCGAGCATTTTCGAGACCGGAATGCCGGTCCACTTGGACACCACTTCCGCGATTTCCTCTTCGGTCACCTTGTTGCGGACCAACTGGGTTTCCTTGCTCTCGGCGATCGTTGCCTCCGCGAGCTTGCGCTCGAGCGCCGGCAACACCTCGTACATGATCTGCGAGACGCGCGTGAGGTCGCCTTTGCGGCGCGCCGCGTCCATTTCGAGCTTAACCTTCTCCTGTTCGGCGCGAACGTCCGCCGCGCCCTGCTGCGACGCTTTCTCGCTTTTCCAGATCTCTTCGAGATCGGAGTATTCCTTCTCGAGGCCCTTGAGGGTGTCCTGCAAGGTAGCCAGACGCTTCCTGGTCGCGTCGTCCTTCTCTTTCTTCAGCGCTTCCTGCTCGATCTTGAGCTGGATGACGCGACGCTCGAGTCGATCCATGACCTCGGGCTTGGAGTCCATTTCCATGCGGATGCGCGCGCCGGCTTCATCGATCAGGTCGATGGCCTTGTCGGGCAACTGCCGATCGGCGATGTACCGATGTGAGAGCACCGCCGCGGCCACGATGGCTGGATCCGTGATCTCGACCTTGTGGTGATTCTCGTAGCGCTCCTGCAGGCCGCGCAGGATCGCGATGGTGTCTTCCACCGTCGGCTCGTTGACCAGCACTTTCTGGAAGCGGCGTTCGAGCGCGGCATCCTTCTCGATGTACTTGCGGTATTCATCAAGCGTCGTGGCACCGACGCAATGGAGCTCGCCACGCGCCAACGCAGGCTTCAGCATGTTGCCGGCGTCCATGGCGCCCTCGGCTTTTCCAGCGCCGACCACGGTGTGCAACTCGTCTATGAAGAGAATGATCTGCCCTTCCTGCTTGGCCAGATCGTTGAGCACGCCCTTGAGGCGCTCTTCGAACTCACCGCGGAATTTGGCACCAGCGATCAGCGCGCCCATGTCGAGCGCCAGGATGCGCTTGCCTTTGAGGCCTTCGGGCACTTCGCCATTGATGATGCGTTGTGCCAACCCTTCGACGATCGCCGTCTTGCCCACGCCCGGCTCGCCGATGAGCACGGGGTTGTTTTTCGTGCGGCGCGCGAGCACCTGCACGGTGCGGCGGATTTCATCGTCGCGGCCAATGACCGGGTCGAGCTTGCCGCTCGACGCGCGCGCGGTCAGATCCACCGTGTACTTCTCGAGCGCGCCGCGCTTCTCTTCGGCCTGCGGGTCGTTCACGGCTTCACCGCCGCGCACCTGCTCGATGGCCTTTTCGATGGCGGTCTTCGAGGCACCGGCGTCCTTCAGTAGTTTGGCGAGAGTGCCCTTGTCTTCGAACGATGCGAGTACGAACAGCTCGCTGGAAATGTACTGGTCGTTGCGCTGCTGCGCGAGTTTGTCGGTGACATTGAGCAGGCGGTTGAGATCCTGCGAGACGTGCACGTCGCCCGGCGTGCCTTGAACGGTCGGCAGCTTTTCGATCGCGGCATCAACGTCCTTGCGCAACTTGGCCACGTTGGCACCGGCCTTGACCAGCAGCGGGCGCGTGCTGCCGTCCTGCTGATCGAGCAGCGCCCCCAGCACGTGGGCCGGCTCCATGAACTGGTGGTCGCGGCCGACGGCCAGAGATTGGGCGTCGGAAAGGGCCGATTGGAACCGGCTGGTGAGTTTGTCCATTCGCATAGGCCGCCAAAATGGGCCCGATAGGCGACACTTTCAATAGGCAGTGCCCCTCACTCGCTAATGCACGCCGCCGCCTCGGCGGCGTTTTCCGGCGTGGGGCGCCAGCCCCTAATGACTGTGATTTTCGGCGAATGCGATCAAAGCAATGCCGAGACCTATCAACAACACCTGGGTGACGCTCGACTTGGGGTCGATCTTGCGGTGCAACCCGGGAATCAGGTCGGCCACGGCCACATAAAGAAGACTGGACGCGGCCACGGCCAGTGCGAACGGCAACGCGGCCAGTGTCTTCTCCAGCGCGAAGAAGCCGAGGACACCACCAATCACGGCCGTAAGACTGGTGAGCAGGTTCAGCACCACCGCCCGGCGGCGATTCACGCCGGAATTCAGCAGCACGGCGAAGATGCCGACTTCCTGCGGAATCTCGTGGGCCATGATGGCGAGCGCAGTCACGATGCCGAGGTGCACGTCGGTCAGAAAGGCCGCGGCGATGAGCACGCCGTCGAGCACGTTGTGCAGGGCGTCGCCCACCAGCACCAGGGAGCCGCTGGCCTTGCGGCGCGCGTGGTCGTGGTTGTGGCTATGGTTATGGCCGTGGTCATGCGCGAGCGAGATGGTGTGCGTGTCGCAGTGATCGTCGTGGCAGTGCCTCCAGAGCAGGAACTTCTCGAGCACGAAAAAGAGCGCGATGCCGGCGATGAGCGCGATGCCGATTTCGTGCACGCGCTCACTGCCCGCGCCGAGCACGGCGTGCGGAATCAGCGCCAGCAACGCCGCACCCAGCAGCGCGCCCGTGGCGAAACTCACCAGATGCGGCAACGCGGCTTCGCGCTGCTTCGACGGCAACGCGAGGAAAATGCCGGCCGCGAGCACCGAGAGCACACCCGACAGGAGCGTGGCGAGAATGATCCAGAGGAGAGTAGTCAAAGCGCGGTTAGCCTAACACGCGTGTCAATCGCGCCAGATCAGCGCCGCCATGCGCCCGCCCTGTCCGTCGCGGCGGTGCGAGTAAAAGCGATCGCGATCGGCGAACGTGCACCACTGCCCACCGCTCACGTCGCTGACGCCGAGCGCCGCCAGTCGCCGGCGCGCCAGCGCCACCAGATCCGCCTGCCAACGGCCGCGCGAATTTGGCTCGAAGGCGGCCGCCGCACCGCCATCGCCCGTCACGAACGCGGCGCGCACGTCCTCGCCCACTTCGAAATGCTGGCGCGAGATAGCCGGGCCCAACCACGCGGTAAGTTCCGCGCCAGGGACATCCAATGCCGCTACGGTGCGCTCGAGGACGCCGGCGGCGAGGCCGCGCCAGCCCGCGTGCGCCGCGGCGATTCGTTTTCCGTCACGACTGGCGATGAGCACGGGCAAACAGTCGGCCACCATGACCACGCAGACGCGCCCGGGAACGGTGGCGACCGCGGCATCCGCGGTCTGCGGGCTCATCGTCGGTGGCGCATCGAGGTCGGAAACGGCCACGCCATGCACCTGGTTCAGCCAGGAAGGTTCGGCAGGCAAGGCCAACGCCGATTTCAGAGTGGCGCGATTGACGGCCACGTTCGCCGGCGCATCGCCCACGTGCGCCGCCAAGTTGAACGAATTCCATGGCGCGGCGCTGGCGCCGCCTGCACGCGTGGAGAATGCGGCGTGTACTCCGCCCGGCAGGCGCCAATCGAACGGCAGCAGGCTCATCGCCGCGGCTCGTCCATGTCCTGGGCCAGCGCGGCTAACAACCCGACCAGATCATCGGGCAGCGGCGCGTCGTAGGTCACACGCTTGCCCGTCTTCGGATGCGTGAAGGTGAGCCGCGCCGCGTGCAGCGCCTGGCGACCAAAGTTTTCGAGCGCCTGGATCAGCGCCGCTGTCGCGCCCGGTGGCAGCCGTCGTCGGCCGCCGTACACCGGGTCGCCGACGATTGGATATTTCACGTGCGCGAGGTGCACGCGGATCTGGTGGGTGCGTCCGGTCTCGAGGCGCACGCGCGCCAGGGTGTGCGCGCGGAACCGCTTCTCGATGCGGTAATGGGTCACCGCCGCGCGTCCATCGCTGCGGACTGTCATTTTCGTGCGCTGTGTGCGGTGCCGGCCGATGGGTAGGTCGATGGTGCCGCCGCCGGTCATCGCACCGGTGCATACCGCCAGATATTCGCGCTCGATCTCGTGCGCGGCGAGCTCGGCCACCAGCCTGGTATGCGCCTCGAGCGTGCGCGCCACGACTAACAACCCGCTGGTGTCCTTGTCGATGCGATGCACGAGCCCGGCGCGCGGCACGTGCTTGAGCCGGGTGTCGTGCGCCAGCAGGGCGTTCTGCAGCGTATGCGCACGATTACCGGCGCCCGGATGCACCACCAGCCCCGGAGGTTTGTTGATCACGATGACCGCGGCGTCCTGGTGGACTATGTCGAGTGGCAGCTTCTCGGCCGCAACGCCAGTTTCCGGCGGCAGGCGCGCCTCGACGGTCGCCGATTCGCCGCCGACCACCAGGTCGCGCACGCGAGGCGCAAGCCCATTGACCCGCACGGCGCCCTCCTCGATCCACCGCTGGATACGCGTACGCGAGTACTGCGGCAGCAGCTGTGCAAGGACCTGGTCCAGGCGCCGGCCGGCGAATTCCGGGGGCAAATCGAGTCGATGGGTCTGGAACTTGGGAGGCAACCTTTTGGTCCGATGGCGTTGGGGGCCGCTATACTTCACGCGTCCGGCGACCATTTCAAACTAAAGACACCGGCAAACTCGAGAAACGGCAAAACCTTCCATGCGATCAATGCGTACCGCCGGTAGCCTGGCACTGCTCTTTTTGGCCTTTGGCGTCGCCCTCACGGGCTGCAAGACCCGCGCAAGCCGCGAAGGCGAGATGACCGATCCGCAAGTGGTATACCAGCGCGGCCATCACGCGCTGCTGCAGGGTGACTTCCCGCTCGCCATCAAGATTTACGAAGCGCTCATGGCGCGCTACCCGTTCGCCGCCGAAACACGCCAGTCGCGTCTCGACGTCATCTACGCGTACTACCGCGCCGGCGAATCCGAATCGGCCATCGATGCCGCCGACACCTTCATCCGCGAGAACCCGACCCATCCGCGTATCGACTACGCGTGGTACTTGAAGGGCCTCACTGATTTCGAGCGCATGCCGAACTTCATGGAGCGCTGGTTCCGCGTCGATCTCAACCAGCGCCCGCCCACGCAGGCACGGCGCTCGTTCCTGGCATTTGCAACCGTCGTCGAGCAGTACCCCAACAGCGACTACGCGCATGACGCGCGTCGCCGCATGGTGTACCTGCGCAATCGCCTCGCCGACTACGAAATCGCCGTTGCGAAGTACTACGTCGGCCGCGGCGCCTACGTGGCCGCCGCGCAGCGCGCCAAGGTTGCCATCGAGGAATTCGACGGAGCTCCGGCCGTGCGCGAAGCGCTGGAAATCATGGTGTATTGCTACGACAAGATGGAGCTCAAGGAGCTCGCCGCGCAGACGCGCGCCATGTATCGCAACAACTACGAAGGTGAAGTTGGCGAGGGGCGCAAGGGACCGGGGAAGCGGAAGTGGTACAAACTTTGGCTGGCGAGCTGAGCTGAAGCAGAAGTTTTAGCGCGCCTGTTCGCGCATTGGCGCTCTCTCTTACCGCCGATATCCACTCGTAATGGGATAACGCCAGTCGCGGCCAAATGCGCGCCGGCTCACGCGCACTCCCGGCGGCGCCTGCCGGCGCTTGTATTCATTGCGCTTCACCAGATCGAGCACGCGCGCCACGGTCGGCCGATCGAAACCGCGCGCGCAGATTTCATCCACCGACAAATCTTCTTCGATGAACGCTTCGAGAATCGGATCGAGCACTTCATACGGCGGCAGCGAATCGCTGTCCTTCTGATCGGGGCGCAACTCCGCTGACGGCGGACGCTCGATCACGCGGCGCGGAATCACCGGTTGGGTGGAGTCGCCCACGGAATTGCGATATTCGGCGAGCCGGTAGACCAGCAGCTTGCTGCAATCCTTGATGGGCGCGAACCCGCCGGCCATGTCGCCGTACAGCGTGGCGTAGCCCACGGACATTTCGCTCTTGTTGCCCGTGGTCAGCAGCATCTTGCCGGTCTTGTTGGAGATGCCCATGAGCAAGAGCATGCGGCAGCGCGACTGTATGTTTTCTTCCGTCGTATCAGGGTTGCGGCCGGCGAACTCCGTGGCGAGCGTGGCCTCGGTGGCTTTCATCATTTCGCCGATGGGTAGCAAGCTGTATTTCACGCCCATGTGTTCGGCCTGGCCGCGCGCGTCGTCGAGGCTCATCTGCGAGGTATACGGCGACGGCATCATGACCGCGTGCACCCGGTCTTTGCCCAGCGCATCGACGGCAAGCGCCAGCGTGAGTGCCGAATCGATGCCACCCGAAAGGCCCATGACCACGCCCGGAAAGCCGTGTTTGCCCACGTAGTCGCGCACGCCCAGGACCAGCGCGCGATACACGCTTTCGGCGTCGCCGAGCTCCGGCGCAACGCTTGCGGGCACGACACGCACGGCGCCGTCGACGCGCTCGAGTTCGAACGGGTACAGGCCTTCTTCGAACGGTGGCGCGCGCATGACCACCACGCCCGTGCCATCCATGACGAAAGAATTGCCGTCGAACACCAGTTCGTCCTGTCCGCCGAGCATGTTCACGTACACCACCGGCAGGCCGAGGTCGACCACGCGCCGCCGCACGATGTCTTCGCGATTGCGCTGCTTGTGGATTTCGAATGGCGAAGCGTTGATGACGATGAAGGCCTCGGCACCGGCGGCCCGCGCGAGCAGCGCCGGCTCCGGCTCCCAGATGTCCTCGCACACCAGCAAGCCCAGGCGGAAGCCACGGTAGTCGACCACCGTGGGCTGGCCACCCGCCTTGAAGTAGCGCTTCTCGTCGAAAACCTTGTAGTTAGGCAGGCAGCTCTTGCGATGCGTGGCGCGCACCTGCCCGGCCTCGATGAGCGCGGCGGAGTTGAATATCTGCGCGCCCGCGTACTCGGGGAATCCGACCACGAAGCCGCACGCGCCGCGCGCGGTCCGAAGCGTCGCCATCCCCTGTTCGATGGCCACGCGAAACCCGCGATGGAACAACAGGTCCTCGGGCGGATAGCCCGACAGGGTGAGCTCGGGCAGCACCAGCAGGTCGGTATCGAGCTCGCTGCAGGCGCGCTCCGCCGCCGCCACGATGCGCTGCGCGTTACCCGCGACATCGCCCACGAGCAGATTGAGCTGCCCGAGAGCGATGCGCAGTTTGTTGGGATCGTTCACCGCACTCGCGGTTACTTGCCGCGCCGCGCAGTTTTCGACTTCTTCTTCACCGCTTTCTTCGCCGGCCTGGCCTTGCTCTTGCTCTTGCTCTTGGCCTTCGTCTTCTTGGCGGTGCGCTGTTCGATGATGAGCACCGTCGGGCGGGATGAAACCTGCGGCTTCGCACGACGCTTGGCGAGCTGCTCGGCCATGGCCTTGCCGAGATCCGCGGGCGATTTGACGGTGCGCGCGCCGGCCTTATCCAGCGCGCGGAACTTGTCGGCTGCAGTGCCCTTGCCGCCCGCGATGACCGCGCCGGCGTGGCCCATTCGCTTGCCCGCGGGCGCCGTGACGCCGGCGATGTAAGCCACCACCGGCTTGGTGACGTACTTGTGGATGAAATCGGCCGCGGCTTCTTCGTCGGTGCCGCCGATTTCGCCGACCATGATGATGCCTTCGGTCTGCGGATCGCGCTCGAAGAGCTCGAGCACCTCGACGAAGTTCATGCCGCGCACCGGATCGCCGCCAATGCCGACGCAAGTGCTCTGGCCGAGTCCTTTGTTAGTGGTCTGGAACACGGCTTCATACGTCAGCGTGCCCGAACGCGACACGATACCGACGCGACCCTTCTTGTGAATGAAACCCGGCATTATTCCGATCTTGCATTCGCCCGGCGTGATGATGCCCGGGCAGTTAGGCCCGATGAGGCGCGTGCCGGTGCCGGCTAGCGTGGCCTTCACGCGCACCATGTCGTTGATCGGGATGCCCTCGGTGATGCAGACCACGAGATCGATGCCGGCATCGGCCGCTTCGAGAATGGCGTCGGCCGCGAACGGCGCAGGAACGTAGATGACACTGGCGGTGGCGCCGGTATCCTTCACCGCATCGGCGACCGTGTCGAACACCGGCAGATTCAGGTGCTTTTCGCCGCCGCGGCCCGGCGTGACGCCGCCAACCATCTTGGTGCCGTACTTGATGCTCTGCTCGCAGTGGAACGTGCCCTGCTGGCCCGTGAAACCCTGGCAGATGACCTTCGTATTCTTATTGACAAGGATGCTCATGCTTTACCTTTGACGGCGAGTGCGACGGCCTTCTTTGCCGCGTCGGTGAGATCGGCGGCGGGCGTGATGGCGAGCGCGCTGTGCGCCAGCATCTCGCGCGCCTGCTCGGCATTGGTGCCCTCGAGCCTGACGATTACCGGAACCGCCACCCCCACCTGCTTCACGGCGATCATCACGCCTTCGGCGATGAGATCGCAGCGAACGATGCCACCGAAGATGTTCACGAGGATCGCGCGCACCTTCTTGTTGGAGAGGATGAGCTTGAACGCCGCGGTCACTCTTTCGGCGGTTGCTCCGCCGCCCACGTCGAGGAAGTTCGCCGGGTTACCGCCATGCAGCTTGATGAGGTCCATGGTGGCCATGGCGAGGCCAGCGCCATTGACCATGCAGGCGATGTCACCATCGAGCGAGACGTAGTTGAGGTCGTGTTCGCTGGCCTTGAGCTCGATGGGGTCTTCCTGCGAAGGATCGCGCATGGCCGCGAGCGCCTTCTGCCGGAAGATCGCGTTGGCGTCGACATTGAACTTCGCATCGAGCGCCATGAGATCGCCGCTCTTGGTGACGATGAGCGGATTGACCTCGAGCAACGCGGCATCTTTCTCGAGATAGATGCGGTACAGCGCCATGAGGATGGACTGGAACTTGCCGACCTGCGGGCCCTTCAAGCCAAGCCCGAAGGCGAGCTTGCGACACTGGTAGCCCTGCAGCCCCGCGGCCGGGTTGATGTCGACACGCAGGATTTTCTCGGGCGTGTGCTCGGCGACTTCTTCGATGTCCATGCCGCCGGCTTCGGAGGCGACGACCGCGATGCGGCCACGCTCGCGGTTGAGCGTGAGCGAGAGATAGATTTCACGCTCGATGTCCGAGCCACACTCGACGTAGACCATCTCGATCGGCAACCCTTCGGGTCCGGTCTGTTTGGTGACCAGACGCTGGCCGAGCATGTCGGCGGTAGCGGCGCGAACCGCATCCAGATCACGCGCGAGTTTCACGCCACCGGCTTTGCCACGACCACCGGCGTGCACTTGGGCTTTGACGACCCAGAGCTTGCCGCCTAACGACTGTGCCGCCGCGACCGCCTCCTCGGCGCTCTTCGCGGGTTTTCCCGCCGGAACCGGGATGCCGTATTCACGGAACACTTCTTTTGACTGGTACTCGTGGAGATTCATCAGGCCCCTGAATTTTCGTTTGAGGGAATTCGGTCGCGAAAAAAGAGCCGGTATTCTCCCGGAATCGAGCAGTAGCCGCCAGTTCGCGCTGCTGCAGCAACTCGTCCTGCCTGCGCCTAGCTGATACAGTCGCGGCCGATGCCGCTAGTCGCCGCCGTACCGCCCGCACCGACCGATCTCGCCTGGCGAGTCATCGGACTGGTCAATCTCTACCGGCTGATCATTCCCCCGGCGCTGTACGTGCTGTACACCTATTTCGGCACCTCGACGGCGATCGCGTCGGCGCACCCAGAGTTGTTCCTCTGGACCGCCATCGTCTATTTCACGGCCGGCACCGCCATCGTCATCGGCGGGCGAAGATTGCTGCCCAATTTGCGTGCGACCACATTCGTACACGCCATGGTCGACGCGCTCGCCATCAGCCTGATCCTGTTTTCGAGCGGCGGCGTCGCGAGCGGTCTCGGCATTCTGTTCGTGGTGCCGGTGGGCGCGATGGCGCTACTGGCGGACAGCCGTGATGCTTTCGTGCTGGCCGCACTGGCCACCCTGGCTTTGTTCGCCCAGCAGATGGGCGCGCATGTCACCGGCAGCGCCGATGCTTCCGACTATCCGAGCGCCGGCATCCTGGGCGCCATCGTCTTTCTGGTGGCGCTGCTCGCCTGGCCACTGGCGCGCCGCCTGCGCGACACTGAGGCTACGGTCCGGCGCCAGCAGGTCGATCTCGCCAACCTCGCCCAGTTGTCGCAATACATCGTGCAGAACCTGCGTGAGAGCATTGTGGTCGTCGATCATGAAAACCGCGTCCGCCTCATCAACGAGTCGGCGGCGCTGCTGCTCGGTGACCGCAATGCCTATCCCGGCGCCCTCCTCGGCGAAGCCTCGCCCCAGCTTCTCTATCTACTGGAGACCTGGCGCCAGCACAGCGCGGCGCCGGCCACGCCGGCGCAGACTTTCGTGGCGGCCGACGGCGGCCACGTGATCCAGCCGCATTTCGCGTCGCTTGGCGGCTCGGATCCTTCGCCCGTGATCGTGTTTCTCGAAGACACCGAGCTCTTGGCGGCAAAGATCCAGCAGTCGAAGCTTGCGGGCCTCGGCCGGCTGTCGGCGAGCATCGCGCACGAAATCCGCAATCCGGTCGGCGCGATGAGCCACGCGGCGCAATTGCTCGGAGAGTCGGCCTCGTTGTCGGCGGAAGACAAGCGCCTCACCGAAATCGTGCGGACCAATGGCGACCGCGTACGCCAGATCATCGAAAACGTGATGTCCATGGCGCGGCGTGACAATTCGCGACCCGAGCGCGTGGTGCTCAGTCACTGGCTCGCCGGTTTCTGCCAGGAATTCTCCACCACGATGCAGATTCCCTCGCAGCGCCTCGCCGTGTCGTCACTGCTCGGAGACGTCGAGGTCCAGGTCGACCCTTCGCAGCTGCGCCAGATCGTCTGGAATCTGTGCGAGAACGCGGTGAAGTACGGCTCGAGCGGCCCCGGTTCCGACGTCATCGAATTGCGCATCGGCCGGCTGGCATCGACCGCGCGGCCGTTCCTCGAAGTCGCGGACCGCGGTGCGGGCATCGCCGCCCAGCATCGCGAAAAGATTTTCGAGCCGTTTTTCACTGGCAACGAACGCGGCACCGGTCTCGGACTTTTCCTGGCCAGAGAGCTCGCGCAGACCAATGGCGCCACGCTTCTGTACGAACCGCGTACCAGCGGCGGCAGCCTGTTTCGCATCGTCTTTCGCGATCCGGAACGCTGGGTCGCCTGATCAGGCGGCACGCGTATGGCTGCACCGCTCGTACTGGTAGTCGACGATGAGCCCGATCTCGTCGAGCTCGTGACGCTGACTCTGTCGCGCATGCAGTTGGCGACGCAATCTGCGGCAAACATCGCCGACGCCAAGAAGCTGCTCAAGTCGCAGCACTTCGACCTCTGCCTCACCGACATGCGCCTGCCGGACGGTGACGGGCTCGATCTGCTCGAGTGGATGTCGACGAACACGCCTGGCGTGCCCTGCGCGGTGATCACGGCGCACGGCAATGTCGAATCGGCGGTGCGCGCGCTCAAGCTCGGCGCTTTCGATTTCGTCTCCAAGCCGCTCGATCTCGGGGCGTTGCGTCGGATCATTTCGACCGCGCTCAAGCTCTCGCACTCCAAGCTCGCCGCCGCGGGCGCGTTGCAAACCGGTCAGATCATCGGCAGCGCGCCGGCGATGATCCGCCTGCGCGAAATGATCATGCGCGTCGCGCGAAGTCAGGCGCCGGTGCATATCACCGGCGAATCCGGCACAGGCAAGGAACTCGTGGCACGCATGATCCACGCCTCCGGGCCGCGGGCCGAAGGGCCCTTCGTGCCGGTGAACTGCGGCGCGATTCCCTCCGAACTCATGGAAAGTGAGTTCTTCGGTCACAAGCGTGGCAGCTTCACCGGCGCCGTCAGCGACAAGTTAGGGCTCATTCCGTCCGCCGAAGGCGGCACCTTGTTCCTGGACGAAGTGGCCGACCTGCCGCTGCACATGCAGGTCAAGCTGCTGCGCGTGATCCAGGAAAAATCCGTGCGCCCGGTCGGCGAACAACGCGAAGCGCCGATCGATGTGCGCATCCTCTCGGCAACGCACAAGAACCTTGCCGATCTGGTGGCGAACGCGCGGTTCCGCGAAGATCTGTTCTATCGCATCAACGTCATCGAAATGCGCGTACCGCCGCTGCGCGAGCGCGCCCAGGACATTCCGGATCTCGCCGATGCCATCGTGCAGCGCCTGTCGCGCCGCCTCGGGGTCGAAGCGCCAGCGGTCACACCAGCGGCGCTCGAGGTTCTGCAGGCTTTCAACTTTCCCGGCAACGTGCGCGAACTGGAAAACGTGCTCGAGCGCGCGCTGGCGCTCTGCAACCAGGGCCGAATAGACGTTGGCGATCTGCAATTGCGCGCCGCGCCGCGCGCCGAAACCGGCCAGCCGATGTCAGCAGAGGCCATCGCGCTGGCGCGTGCTGCCAGCAATTCCCCGGGCGCGGATGCCGGCGTTCAGAGCGGACTCGGTGAGCAGCTGGAAGGCGTCGAACGTGCCGCCATCATCAAGGCACTCGAGGAGGCGCGCTACAACAAGACTGCGGCGGCAAAGGCACTGGGCATGACCTTCAGGGCACTGCGGTACCGCATCAAAAAACTAGACATCAAATGAAATCCGGGCGCGGCGCGCTGCTTTTTATTTTCACCCTCTCGGGCTTCTCCGGCCTGATCTACGAATCGATCTGGTCTCACTACCTCAAGCTGTTCCTCGGTCACGCCGCCTATTCCCAGAGCTTGGTGCTTACGATATTCATGGGAGGCATGGCGCTCGGTGCCTTTCTCGCGGCACGCATGTCCACGCGCCTGCGAAATCTGCTGCTGGCCTACGCGATAGTCGAGGCTCTCACTGGCGCAATCGCGCTCGTTTTCCATCCGATATATGTGGGGAGCACTTCGTTTGCCTTCGATGTGGCGATTCCGGCCTTCGCCACCCCCTGGAGCATCAACTCGTTCAAGTGGGGACTCGCGGCGCTGCTGATCCTGCCGCAGTCGGTGTTGTTAGGCGCGACGTTTCCGTTCATCAGTGGCGGAGTCATTCGCCGCTTCCCTCAGAATCCGGGTGCGACCCTGGCGATGCTGTACTTCACCAACAGCCTGGGCGCGGCCCTGGGCGTGCTGGTCAGCGGCTTCTGGTTGATCGGCTGGATAGGCCTGCCCGGCACCGTGACCGCGGCCGGAATCATCAACCTCCTGCTGGCGGTCGTGGTGTGGTGGTTGGCACGCTCCCAATCCGAATCGGCTGCGGTGACCACGCTCGCGGCGGCGACGCAGTTGCCCCAGACCAGCTTGCTGACGCGCCGCATTCTGCTGGCGGCATTCCTCGCGGGCGCTGCTGCCTTTGTTTACGAGATCGCATGGATTCGCATGCTGAGCCTGGTCCTGGGTAGCTCGACGCACGCTTTCGAGCTCATGCTGAGCGCATTCATCTTCGGGCTGGCGTTCGGTGGATTGTGGATTCGCGGGCGGATCGATCGACTCGCGGCGCCATTGTCGGCGCTCGCGATCATGTTCGCGGTCATGGCGATCCTCGCCGCCCTGACGCTGCCCGCATACGGCTATACGTTCGACGCGGTGGCCACCGCGATGAGCATGTTCGATGACACGGACGCCGGCTACGTGGGATTCAACCTGGTGAACCATTCGATCGCCGCAGCCATCATGATTCCGACCACGTTCGTGGCCGGCATGACGCTGCCGCTCATGACCAGCACCCTGCTTCGCGTCGGCGACGAACGGGTGATCGGCAAGGTATATGCGGCTAACACGATCGGCGCAATTTTCGGGGTAACCGTCGCGGTGCATCTGTTGCTGCCACTTGCGGGCATCAAGGGCACCATCCTTATCGGCGCGCTCGTGCAGCTTGCCACGGCGGCCATGCTCGCACCGCGCGCCATGAGCGCGCCTGGACTCACGCGCACGAGCTCGGTTCTCGCCGCCGGCGTGTTTTGTGTGGCTGGCGTGGCGCTGCTCGTGAAGCTTGATCCTATGCGCATGGCTTCGGGCGTTTACCGCGCGGGGCTGGCGCGCCTCCCGGATGGGGCGCGGGTGACTTATCTGCGCGACGGCAAGACGGCTTCGATTTCACTGACCCAGTTGGGCGATACCGTTGTCATCTCCACGAATGGCAAGCCCGATGCGGCGATCAACATGGGCGCGCCCGACCAGCCTGGGTCCGATGAAATCACCATGACTCTGCTAGGCGTACTGCCGCTTGCGATGAGCACCCATCCGCGGCTGATCGCCAACATCGGCGTGGGCTCGGGACTCACCTCGCAGGTAATACTCGGCGATCCACGGGTGCTGTCTCTGGATTCCATCGAGATTGAACCCGCCATGGTTGAGGCGGCTCACCTGGGATTCGGGCCGCGCGTTTTCCGGCTGTTCGAAGATCCGCGTAGCCACATTCGTTTCGAGGACGCCAAGACGTTCTTCGCGGCGACCCGCAACGAGTACGACATCATCATTTCCGAGCCCTCAAATCCCTGGGTGAGCGGCGTCGCGTCACTGTTCTCGTCCGAGTTCTATGCGCAGGTCTCCCGTCATCTCGCGGACGATGGCCTGCTGGTGCAATGGATTCAGATCTACGAAACCGACGTGACCATCATCGCGTCCATCGTCAAGGCAATGTCGCCGTACTTCGCGGACTACGCAGTCTTCAATACTGATGATACGAACATCCTCATTGTCGCCAGTCGCCACGGTAGTGTTCCACGACTCGATCCACGCGCGCTCGACACCCCCGAGCTCGCCGCCGACCTGCATCGGGTGGGAATCAACAACATAGGTGACATCGAGCTGCGTCGCATTGGCAACCGCCGCTTACTCGGGCCTTTGTTTGCCGCGTTCGATGTACCCGCGAATTCCGACTACTACCCGTACGTCGATCAGACCGCGAACCGTATGCGGTTCTTGAGCCGCAATGCGCTGCCACTCACGCAACTCGGACTGTTGGGCATTCCGCTGGCGGAAATTTTTGGCGTTCCGCTGCAGGTGAACCCGTCCGACTCACCCAACTCCGCGCGCTACTTCGAGCGGCACCGGCTGGCGTCGGAAGCTCTGGGCATCCTCGCGGCCATGAAAAGTCGTGAGCTGGCGGCGGCGCCCGCGAATGCGCGTCGTGACCTGTTGTCGCTCGATCTGCCGGCAGCTGCATGCGACAGCGCAGAGACGCGCGGTGTGTGGCTCGACGCGGTCCACTCTCTCGCGGCACGCACCACACCGTTTGTGCCGCTCGAGACGCGCGCCGCCTGGTGGCCGCGCGTGGAGTCGAGCGCCTGCTTCGGCAAACTCGATGCGCTGGAGCGCAACTGGGTGCTGCTGCTCGCGGCCATGTCTGGCGGTGATCCGGCGGCCACCGCAACCAACGGCACCAAACTACTGGCGGAACCCCCGGCGAGCATGTCCGGCAACCAGTTGATCGAAGTGCTGCTGGCCACGACCGCCGCCCAGACGGCAACCGGGCAGCCCGAAGCGGCGATTGGATTGCTCAACAGTTACCTGCCGTCGCTGCAAAACCCCGGACGGTACTCGCTCGCGCTTGAATTGCTGCGATCGATGCTCACGGCCCCTTCCGTTCCAGCCGCTCCCGATGATCGCTCATGAACATGTTGAGCAGGAACGAGCTGAAGATGATATTGAGTCCCAAAACTATCATGAGCGTCGCGGCAAAGGCCGTATGCACGGTTTCTTCCTGCGGGCCGCGCGCACTGTGCAACCACGTCGCGAAAATGTAGATATCGATGCCGACCCCGGTGAGCAGCAGCAACACGCCGACGATCAGTCCGCTTTCCAGCGTGAACTGATTCAGCGCCCAACGCCGGATGCGCGAGTCGGCAGTGGGCAGTTGCGACACGGCGATGGCCTTGGCCAGCACTCCCAGGTTGATGACGTTGAAACCGGTGAGCGCCAGCAGCGATCCCAACGCCAGAAAATGAATGCCGAGAAAATGGCCGCCGACCATGACCGGTCCGCGCGCCAGCAACACCACCAGGGCGGCGCCCACCAGCAGCATCGTCATTCCGGGCGCCATGTATAGATAGTTAGGTGCGTAGGTGAAGATGAAACGCAGGTGGCGCCAGCCGTCGCGGAACGACCGCAGGTGCGGCGGTCGATTGCGGCCGTCGGGCTTGAGCGTGGTCGGCACTTCGGTGATCCGCATGCCGGCGCGCGCCGCGCTCACCACCATCTCGGTGGCGAACTCCATGCCCGGAGTTCGCAGGTGCATGCGCACGAACGCCGCCTTGGTGAAGGCGCGCAGCCCGCAATGGAAGTCACCGATAGGCGCGCGATGAACGACACGCGCCAGCGTCGACAACACGGGATTCCCGAGATAGCGATGCATCGGCGGCATGGCGCCGCGCGCGATCCCGCCCTTGAACCGGTTGCCCACGACGAGATCGTAGCCGGCGCGGATCTTCTCGATGAATGGACCCATTCCGGACCAGTCATACGAATCGTCGGCATCGGCCATGACGATGATCTCGCCCGCCGCGGCCTCGATGCCAGCGGTGAGCGCCGCGCCATAGCCCTTGATCGATTGATGCACGACGCGCGCGCCGAGTTCGCGCGCGATTTCCACGGAACGATCGGTGGAGCCGTTGTCCGCGATGACGACCTCCCCTTCGATACCGAGGGCGGCGAAACACTGTTGCGCCTTGCGAATACAGATTCCGAGCGTGATTTCCTCGTTCAGGCAGGGCATCACGGCAGACACGAGCGGAGCGACCATCTTTTGAGAGCACCTGAAGCGCGATGAATAAACTGCGCTGATGGTGTGCGTCACCCCCGGCGGAAGCAAGTCGGGCATCGACACTGGACGGTGTTCGTGATGCCCGGCCTCGCCGGATTCGTCGTGGGCGTGGGTCTGACGCGAGAGCCGCTGCCGGTCGGCCATGGCCCGCCGCGTGCAATACGTCACGCTGGCGGTCATCGCCATCCGACATAATGCCGCGAACAGCAGCGCCGCGGGAGCGATCGCGTGATCCTGACTAACAACCAGCCATCGTCGGAAAACAATACGGTTCGAAAGAACGTGGCGCTCAAACTTGCGCTGCTGTGGATCGTGGCGAGCATTGCGGGGCTGCTCATCGACGTGGCGCCGATCGAAGCCTCACTCATCGATCATCACTACGTGCCGGTCGGCGCGGACAGCTTTTATCACGCGCGCCGCATCCTCGACACGGCGGCCGATCCATCCGCGTTCTATCAATTCGACACTCGCACGCACGTCCCCGAAGGCAACCTCATCACGTGGCCGTGGCTGTACGACTACGGCATGGCACTGATCACCCGGGGAGCGATCGGCCTTGGCCTGAGCGACGACCCCATGGCGGTGCTGGTTCACATTCCCGTGTTTATGTTTCCGCTGACATTGCTCGTCATGATCATGTTGTGCAGAACCCTCGCATTGAGCCTGCCGGCAACCGCACTCGCGCTCGCCGGCACCGTATTGTTTCCGAACAACCAGGGTCTCTACAGCATCGGCAATATCGATCATCACTTCGCCGAACACCTGCTGGTCCTCGCCACCTTGACCGCGGCGCTGGCATGGTTGAAACAGCCAGCCGCCCGCTGGCGTGCCGCCGCCATCGGCATCTTGTTAGGTCTGGCTCCCGGTGTGCACTCCGCAGCATTCATCCTGCAGGTCCCACTGCTGGTAGCGTTGGCTGCGGGCTGGCTTCGGGGCCGACCGCTGCCCGCGACCACGCCGGTGTTCGTCGCCGCCCTCGTGACCAGTACGCTGGCCGTGGCCTTGCCCTCGTTGGCGTTGCGCGAAGGGCGGTTTGAATACGTCACGCTTTCGTGGTTCCAGGTGTACATCGCCTGCTGTTCGTCGGCGATGGCGATCGCGTTGTGGCGCGTGCGCTGTTCGCCACGCTCGACGATTGTCGCGGTGCTGCTGGTGGCAGTGCTGCTCCTGCCTGTGCTCGGGGAAGCCTGGTTTGCCAGTCGTTTCTTCACGGCGAGTGTGGGTGACATGCGGGAGATTTCCGAGGTGCAATCCCCGCTCGAATTGTGGCGCAGTGGCGCCAGCGTCACCTATCTCGCCGGAATGTACAGCTATCTGCTTTTCATCGCGCCGCTCATGGAGCCGTCACTCCCTGGAACGGCGAGATTAACGTGCACCGTGCCACCCGGGCTCGACCCGCTCATGGGGGGAGCGGCGCCAGCGGGCAGTTCCGACCGCGATCAGTGACACAGACTTTGTTCCCACTACGGAGCG
>JBDTSV010000128.1:0-18953 GCA_039930985.1 Pseudomonadota bacterium | reverse complement strand
CCGCCTTCATCAGGCCGATGTTGCCTTCCTGAATGAGGTCGAGGAACTGCAGGCCGCGGTTGGTGTACTTCTTGGCGATCGAGATCACCAGACGCAGGTTGGCCTCGACCATCTCTTTCTTCGCGCGGCGGGCCTTGGCTTCGCCGATCGACACTTCACGGTTGATCTCCTTGATATCCGTGATCGTGAGGTGGAAGTCCTTCTCGAGATGACCCAGCTTGTCCTGGCGGCGCGAGATCTCTTCCTGCAGGCGGCCCATGGCGTTCGACCACTTCTTGCCACCCTTGATCTGCTTCTGCAGCCAGCGGTTCGAAGTTTCGTTCTTCGGGAACGAGAGCACGAACTCCTTGCGCGGCATGCCGGCGTCGCGCACGGCAATGATCATGATTTCTTTTTCGAGCTGACGAACCTGGTTCACCTGGTGGCGCAGGTTGCCGATCAGCGCTTCGAACATGCGCGGCGCGAGCTTGAGCTCCATGAACTCGTCGGACAGCTTCTTGCGCACCTTGAGCGTCTTTGGATCCTTCGCGCCCATCTTCTCGATGTGGCTGAGAGAATTCGCCAGGTACTTGTTCACGGCCGCGAAGCGGCGCGCAGCCTCTTCCGGATCCGGACCGGTATCGACTGCTTCCTCTTCCTCGCCCGTGCCGTCGCCTTCCTCGGTTTCCTCGCCTTCCGGCTTCTCTTCGACCACCGGGGCCGTGAGATCCATCTTGGTGGGGTTCTGCGGCTGGGCGATGACGTCGGGCGCGTTCGGATCGATGAAGCCGACGATGATGTCGACCAGGCGTGCGCCGCCGGTCTTGACCGGCTCGTAGGCCTTCAACAGGTATTCGGCCGTGGACGGATAGTTAGACAGCGCCAGGCGCACGGCGTCGAGGCCTTCCTCGATGCGCTTGGCAATGCGGATTTCGCCTTCGCGCGTCAGCAGTTCGACCGTGCCCATTTCGCGCATGTACATGCGCACCGGGTCGGTGGTGCGGCCAAGTTCGGCATCGAGCGCCGCGAGTGCAGCAGCGGCTTCTTCGATGGCTTCTTCGTCGGTCGGCGCGGACGGCTCGGGCGCGAGAATGCTCTCGTTGTCCGGCGCCTTTTCGTACACCGGAATGCCCATATCGTTAATGGTGTTGACGATCTCTTCGATCTGCTCCGGATCGACGATTTCCGATGGCAGGTGATCGTTCACCTGCGAGTAGGTGAGATAGCCCTGTTCCTTGCCGCGCGCGATCAGCAGCTTGAGCTGCGACTGGCGCTCTTCGGGCAGCACCTTGGTGCGGGCCGGCATGTTGATGAGTTCGGCATTGGCCTTCTTGCCCTTCTTGCCATCGGCAGGAGCGGGCGCAGCGGCCGCGGCGCGCGCGGCAGCTAACTTCTGCGCGGCCTTGAGCTCGATGACCTTGCCCTTGGCGTCGGTAACGGGTGCGCCGACTTTCTCCGGCGCCTTGCCTTTCACGAGCGGCTTCTTCACCTCGACATGCTTCGCCGCGCTCTTGTCCTTCGACGCGTGTTCTTTCGAATGGGCAGCGTGCGTGGTTTTATCTTTGGAATGCGCGGCAGCAGCCGGCTTGGCAGCCTTTTTTGGCAGCTTTTTCGAGGCAGGAGAAGGGGGCCGCTTGTGCTTTTGTGTCATGAGTGTCCGACGCCCAAGGCGTAATTGAGGTACGACACCGTGGGGATGCCTACGGTGCGATCAAGGTGGCTTGCGGGAAAGGGGGCGCATTCTACGCAAAGACCCCCATCTTGACAAAGCGAAAATCGTCCCTGGTTCAACGACTTCCGCTCATGTTTGACCCCTCGATCAACGCAAAATTCGGGCCAAAAGGGTCATCGTGCGGAAGATTTTATCGGCCGCCCGGCGCCTTGCCTGAAGCAACGGGGTTCGCTTTGCTCTTGGCCAGGTGTATGGCGACGTTGAGCGCCTTTAGTTCCTGGCGCTCATCGTCGTTCAGGTCGCCCTTGGCCATGAGCTCGTCGTACCGGCGAACGGTTGGTTCGAGCGCCAGTGTTTCGATCGCGGCGATCAGGTCCAGCGCGGCGGAAGCCTCCTCGAGTCCGAGCATCTCTTCACCGGCCAGGGCGCGCATGCGCACCACCTCCGGCCGATCCCGCCAACGTTCGAGCAGCACCGCCGTGTTCGGCGCGGCATCCTGCTGCAACTGATCGAGCAGCTCGAACAGGAAGCGCGACCCCGGATCGTCGGTCATCTCGAGTTGCGTGAGCTGGGCGCCCGAGACCCGGCCGGCGATGGACGGAAAATGGACCACGAGCTTGACGGCCTTGGTGACCAGTCCGCGGCCGCCGCCGCCGTCACGCGGCCGGTTCGGCGCCAGCCGCGCCGCCGCTGATGCCTCACCGCCGGACCTCGAATCTGCGGAGCCCGACAGATGATTGCCTGCAGTGTCTGTGACCTCATTGAACCATAATTGGTTCAATCTGGCGGATGTTAGCTTTATAGACTCCGATAGGCGATCAATGAGCAGGTCGCGATAAACGCCGGGAGCTACCTTGGTCACGAGCGGCCGCGCCAATTCGGCGAACTGCGCGCGCCCGTCGGCATGGCTCAGATCCGTCTGCTCGGCCAGTGCCGCGGCGAGGTATTCGGATAGCGGCAGCGAACCATCGAGACGCTTCTCGAAGGCCTCGCGACCTTCCTCGCCGACCAGCGAATCCGGGTCCTGGCCCTCGGGCAGAAACAGAAAGCGGATCTGCCTTCCGTCACGTGCTTCGGGCAGCGCGTTGCCGAGCGCGCGCCATGCCGCGGCGCGCCCGGCGCGATCGCCGTCGAAGCAGAACACCACTTCGTTGACCAGCTTGAAGATGCGGCGCAGGTGCTCGGGAGTGGTGGCCGTGCCAAGCGTGGCCACAGCGTAGTTCACACCCGCCTGGTGCAGTCGGGCCACGTCCATGTACCCCTCGACCACGAGCAGGCGTTTGAGAGTCGTGCGGCTCTGGCGCACCTCGTAGAGCCCATAGAGTTCGCGACCCTTGTGGAACAGCATGGTCTCGGGCGAATTCAGGTATTTGGGCTCACCGGCATCGATGATGCGGCCGCCGAAGGCCAGCACCCGCCCGCGTGAATCGCGGATCGGGAACATGAGGCGGTCGCGGAAGCGATCGTAGTGGCGGTCGAGGGTCCGGCTGTCCGTCCTTTCGCGCTCGATGATCAGGCCGCAGTCGGACAGCGCCTTGCGATCCGCGTCCTTCGCGCCGAAGCGCTTGAGCACTTCGTTCCAGGAGTTGGTGGCGAAGCCGATGAGGAACGTGTCGATCGTCTCGCGCGTGAGCCCACGCTTTTTCACGTATTCCCTGGCGCGCGCATCGTTCGGCAACACGCTCGCGAAGTACTTGGCGACGCGCAGGTTCATGTCGTAGAGCGGCGCCGTGCTGCCCGCGGTTTCCGGCTGGCCGCCGGCCTCACGCGGCACGTCCAGCCCCAGGCGACTAGCTAGTTCCTCGATCGCTTCGGGGAAGGACAGCTTGTCGTATTCCATGAGGAAGCCGAGCGCGGTGCCGTGCGCGCCGCAGCCGAAGCAGTGATAGAACTGCTTGACCGGGCTCACCCAGAAAGACGGGGTTTTCTCGTTGTGGAACGGGCAGCAGGCGCGGTATTCGCGGCCGGCTTTCTTGAGCTCGACGCGCGAACCGATGAGCTCGACTATGTCCGCGCGGGCGGTCAGGTCGTCGATGAAGCTCTGGGGAATGCGGCCGGCCATGACGGGGATTCTGGGGTCTGGCTCCATTTTCTGTCCTCAGAAAATGGTGCCTGACCCCGTATCTATCGAAGAATTGCCACAACTACCAGAGCACAGGCGAGCAACGCCGCGATGGATCCGCCAATGACCAGCGGCAGGCGTTTGCGCGGAAAACGGCCGAGCTGCCGGCGTTCCGCTTCGATTTTGCGACTGATGGAGATGCAGACGAGCGCGATGAGGATCAGCGCGCCGGCGGTGGCCAAGCCACGGCCGCCCAAATCAACCGCCTAACTTGGCTTTGATGCGGGCGCCGACGGCGCCCATGTCGGCCTTGCCGGCGGCCTTGGCCTTCACCACGCCCATGACCTTGCCCATGTCTTTGATGGACGCGGCCCCGGTGGACGCAATGGCTTCGGCGATCAGGGCGTCGAGTTCGGCTTCGCCCATCTGCGCCGGAAGATACGGCTGCAGGATCACGATCTCGGCCGCTTCCTTCGCCACGAGATCGGGGCGCGCGCCTTTTTCGAACGCGGCGATGGATTCCTTGCGCTGCTTGATCATCTTCTCGAGCACGGAAGTAACCTGCGCATCGTCGAGCGTGATGCGCTCATCGACTTCGCGCTGCTTGATCGCAGACTGCAACAGCCGAATGACCGCGAGGCGATCCTTTTCACCGGATCGCATTGCGGTCTTCATGTCTTCGGTGATGCGCTCTTTGAGCGTCATCTACGACAGCTCAGCTCGGGCGCGGACGCGCCGAGTATTCACGCGGGCTGTTGCGCTTGAGGTGACGCTTCACAGCGGCGGCCTTCTTGCGCTTACGCTCCTGCGTCGGCTTTTCGTAGAATTCACGGCGTCGCAGCTCGGTGAGCACGCCCGCTTTTTCGCACGCGCGCTTGAAACGGCGCAGGGCGGCATCGAAATATTCGTTTTCTCGTACGCGAACGCTCGGCATCGAAACCTCAACCCATTGATCTGTTTGGAGTTTTGCCACAACCTGCCGTAAGCAGGGGTGGCGATTCTATAGAACAGCCAAAGAAAATCAAACAAGCAAAGGCAAAGCCGTGACGGCGTAGCCGGCGCGGTCTCACTCTCTATATACATGCGCATTCTGGCCCTCGAATCCTCCTGCGACGAATCCGCGGTCGCCGTCTATGACGACGCGGCCGGGCTGCTTGCGCACGAGATTCACAGCCAGATTGACCTGCACCGTGTTTATGGCGGAGTAGTGCCCGAACTGGCATCGCGCGATCACGTGCGCCGGCTGCTGCCATTGCTGCGAGCCGCGCTCGCCGATGCGAAAACGAAGCCCGATGAGATCGATGGCGTGGCCTACACCGCAGGTCCGGGCCTCATCGGCGCGTTGTTGACCGGTGCGGCGCTCGGCCGGTCGCTGGCGTACGCATGGAAAGTGCCGGCGATCGCCGTTCACCACCTCGAGGGCCACCTGCTGGCGCCCTTGCTGGAATCCAATCCGCCGCCGTTTCCCCACCTGGCGCTGTTGGTGTCGGGAGGGCACACGATGCTCATCGACGTGGCTGCGCCTGGCCACTATGCAGTGCTCGGTGAAACGCGCGATGACGCGGCCGGCGAGGCCTTCGACAAGTCGGCCAAGTTGTTAGGACTGCCGTATCCCGGCGGCCCCGAACTCGCGAAGCTGGCGCAAGGTGGCAACGCCAGGCGCTTCGACTTTCCCCGGCCGATGCTGGATCGTGCCGGACTCGAGTTCAGTTTCTCCGGGCTCAAGACCGCAGTCGCACTCGCCGTGAAAGAGCGGGTCGGGGCGGGCGCGCTGGACGACGCCACGCGCGCCGACATCGCGGCCGGCGCGCAGCAGGCCATCGTCGAGACGCTGGTGACGAAAACCCTGCGTGCGCTGGAACAAACCGGCTACGACGCGCTCGTGGTTGCCGGCGGTGTCGGCGCGAACCTGCTGCTGCGCGAGCGCATGGCCGAGGCAACGGCGCGCCAGGGCGCGCAAGTCTTCTACCCGCGCATCGAGTTTTGCACCGACAATGCCGCCATGATCGCGGTGGCCGGCATGGCCCGCCTGAAAGCGGGCCAGCACGAAGGGCCGGCGATCCGCGCCCGCGCGCGGTGGCCGCTCTCGGAACTCGCGAATAGTTAGTACCAGGAATCGACCAGTTGTCCAAAACCAAAATCACCAGTGGCCCCAAGACCGCGACGTTGCCGAGCTCGGGTATGACGACCGATGCCGGCGATCGCATCTTCCTGCACGGCCTCGCCGTGGAATGCATCATCGGCTTCATCGAATGGGAACGGCGCGTCAAGCAGACCATCGTGCTCGACGTGGAAATGCCGGTGGATTGCGCGCGTGCCGCACAGACCGACGATGTCGTCGACACGCTCGACTACAAGAAGGTGGCGAAACGCCTCATCGCGTACGTCAGCGCTTCCGACTTCAAGCTGGTCGAGACCCTCGCGCACCGCACCGCCATGCTGATCCTCGCGGAGTTCAACGTGGACTGGGTGCGGCTGTCGATCAACAAGCCCGGCGCGATCCGCGGTTCGAAAGACGTGGGCGTGGCGGTGATGCGCACGCGCGCCGAAATATCCAAGTGACGAGCGTCTACGTCGCCGCCGGCAGCAACGTCGAGCCGGAAAAGAACCTCGCGCGCGCCTGCAATGAAATCGCGCAGACATGGCGCGACGTGCGCTTCAGCCGCGCCTTTCGCAACCGGGCGGTGGGATTCGACGGGCCGGACTTCATCAACATGGTGCTCGGCTTCGAGACCGACGATCCACTCGACACGGTCCTCGAACGGCTTTGGGACATCGAGATTCTGTGCGGCCGGCCGCGCGATGCGCCGAAATGGGCTTCGCGCGCCATGGATCTCGATGTGCTGCTGTTCGGCGCGCGCGTCGAGAAAACCGCCGACTACACGCTGCCGCGCCCGGATCTGCTGAAGCGTCCCTTCATGCTGGGGCCGCTGGCCGAGATAGCGCCGGGCGTGCTGCATCCCACTGCCGGCAAAACCATCGGCGAATTGTGGGCGCAGTTCGATCGCGATGCGCACCCGATGATCCCCGTGGCCATCGGGCTGCCGGGCTCCTCCGCCTAACAACTTCCGTTGGCATCGCGCGACGTTGCGCATAAGCAGCAGCGCGCAGTGGCGTGGTCTCCCCGCCGTGCGTCCCATATCCGGCCCGGAGCCAGTTCCGGCCGGTCTAACCATTCCTCCGCCTCGTCAAATATCGCTTCAGTCCGCGCGCCGCTTTTCGCATTCTTTTCGCGTTGAGCGAGGGAGTTCCGCGCGGCCTGTGTCGTGAGGAACGCACAGTGGGTTTTCGGACACGCGGAGGAGCGAATTCAATGAAACTATCTACCAGGGCAAGTCCCATCACATCCAGGGCGCTGTTCACTATCGTGGGCGGCATGGTGCTGATCAACCCGGCCATTCTTCGTCAGGCAATGGCGCAGGAACAGCAGAGCGAGGAACTCGAGGAAGTCGTGGTCACGGGACTGCGCGGCAGTCTCAAGGCGTCCATGGACACCAAGCGCGACGCGGTTGGCGTCGTCGATGCGATCAACGCCGAGGACATCGGCAAATTTCCGGACACGAACCTGAGCGAGGCGCTGCAGCGAATCACCGGCGTCTCCATCGACCGCCGCAATGGCGAAGGTGCCACGGTCACGGCGCGCGGGTTCGGGCCGGAGTTCAACATGGTGACGCTGAACGGCCGGCAGATGCCGGCAGCGGACGCGTTCGGCAATGGCACCCCGACGGGCGGCGGTGTATCCGGCAACTCGCGTTCCTTCAACTTCGCGAATCTCGCCGCCGAGTCCATCAGCGCGGTCGAGGTCTACAAGACTGGCCGCGCGGATATCGCCACCGGCGGTATCGGTGCATCCATCAATGTGCGCACCGCGCGCCCGTTCGACAACGACGGTCTGGTGCTGAACCTTGGCGTGAAAGCCCTGGACGACACCACCAATCGCGTGGGCGACGATCTCACGCCAGAGCTGTCGGGCATTTTCTCGTACGCCAGTGATGACAAGAAGTTCGGTGTCGGTCTCTCGGCCAGCTATCAGAAACGCGACAGCGGCAGTTCGACTTCGACCGTGAACGACTGGCACATCCAGGCGTGGGATTCGAACCTGGCGGCGAACCAGGGAATCACGCCCTTGTTCGTCGACAACCGCGACACGCCCTATGACTCGACCGACGATCGCGTGCAGGCGAACATCGAGCACGCGCCCGCCAACGGCCAGCTCTACGGCATTCCGAACGACATCCGCTACGCGTTCTCGGATTCCGAGCGCGAACGCGTCAACGGTCAGCTCACGCTGCAATATGCGCCCATCGACGGCCTCGTGATGACGGCGGACTACACCTATGCGCTGGTGAACCTCACGGAAGACCGTGGCGAGCAGACGATCTGGCTGCAGCGCAACGGCTTCGATCACATTGTGTTCGACACCAACGAAGCAGTGGCGACGCCAGTGCTGCTGCACGAGTTCACGGGCGCCAGCAAAGACTTCGGCTACGAGCAGCAGCATCGCGAGCAGGAGAACCAGTTGAAGTCACTGGGCTTCAACGCGAACTGGGCCGTCAGCGAAGACCTGACCCTCAGCTTCGATTTCCACAATTCGAAAGCGACCAGCATGCCGGATGACGGCATCACCGGCGGCGGCGAAACCGCATTCAGTATTGCCGGCAAGGTGCCGAGTACCTGCCTGGAGCTCTACGCCCCGGATCCGGCCAATCCGACCGCCACCGTGCCGTGCCGCAATGCCTCTAACTTCTGGTCGCAGACCTTCAGCTTCAACAACGGTCTGCCGGTCGCGGCGCGCACCTTGTACCCCTCGCAGCTCGATGCGTATGCGAACGTGAACGGCAATCCAGACTACTCGTTCGGTCCCGGCAGCCTCGGTTCGCAGGTCATGCGCATCGCGTACCAGGACCAGACCACCGACATCAAGCAGTCGCGCATCGATGGGACGTTCAAGCTCGGCGAAGGCGACACGCTCAAGTTTGGCGTCGAGACGCGCTCTATGGATTCGCGCCAGCGTTCCTCGGCCTCGAACATGACCCTGGGCGACTGGGGCGTCGGCGACAGTGGCACCGTGCCCGACATGGTGGCGTTGTTGACGCCGTTCAGTCTCACCGGCGCGTTCGAGGATTTCAGTCCGGTCGGCGCACCCTCCGGCGGCTGGAAAGGCAACGCCAACGTGTTGGGCCAGTGGGCGCTGACGCACAACAACTACGGCAACTGGACGGAGTCTTCCGCGCCGGATGGCCAGCTGCGTTTCAACCCGGGATACAACAACAACAGCACTGTCACCGAGGACACCCAGGCGGTGTACGCCCAGGTGGCGTTGAAGTTCGAGCTCGGCAGCATGCCCGCCAATCTCGCGGTGGGCGCGCGCTACGAGAACACCAAGGTGCATTCGGCCAACAGCATCCTGGTGCCGACGGCGCTGCTCTGGCAGGACGACAATGACTTCCAGGTCGTGCGGCCCGACGTTGGCAATGAAACGCTGGTGTCGGGCGACGGCGCCTACCACAACATCCTGCCCAATCTCGATTTCGACCTGAGCTTCACCGAGGCGCTCAAGGGGCGATTCTCGTACAGCAAGACGATCGCGCGGGCCAACTACTTCAACCTGTCGGCCGGGCAGATCCCGGCGACGCCGGGCGGTTCGACGCTGGCCGGTTTCTCTCCACCGGGCGGCCAGAACAATCCGGGCCTGCTGCCACTCGAGTCCGACAACTTCGATATCTCGCTCGAGTACTATTTCTCCGACAAGGGGTATGTATCGCTCGGCGCGTTCCACAAGAATGTCGCGAACTTCATCGGCAACTCGGTGGTGAACGAGAACCTCTACGGCATCCGCGACCAGACCAGCGGCCCACGCGCGCTGGCGGCGCGCGATGCACTGCGAAGTGCGGGTGCGCCGACCGACGACTCGGCGCTGTTCACCATGATGGCGATGATCGAGCATCCGGAAGGCACGACGTATCACGACGCCGCGACCAACACGGATATCTTCTTCGCCGGTGGTGCGGCAGCCTACAACCGGTCGAACGCGCAGCATGTGGCCTTCGCCACGGCGTTCGACCTGCTGCCGACCGCGTCGGACCCGCTGTACAACTTCGCGGTGAATACGCCCACCAACAACAAGGACGCCAAAATTCATGGGTTCGAGTTCGGCGGGCAGTACTTCTTCGGCGATACAGGCTTCGGCCTGCTGGCCAACTACACGGTGGTGCGTGGTGACATCGGCTACGACGTGACCAGCGACCCGAACGAAAACCAGTTCGCGTTGTTAGGCCTGTCGGATTCGGCCAATGCCGTGCTGATGTACGAGAAGTTTGGTTTGTCGGCGCGTCTCGCCTACAACTGGCGCGACGAGTTCCTGTCCAATCTCAACGTGGGGCAGTGGCGCAATCCGATCTTCGTCGAGGCCTATGACCAGATCGATCTCAACGTGGGCTACGACATCAATGATCACCTGGCAGTGTCGTTCGAGGCGGTGAATCTCACCGGCGAGGATGTGCGCTGGCATGGCCGCTCGACCAAGCAGCTGTTCCGCCTGGAAGACCAGGGTGCGCGCTACGCGGTGGGGGCGCGTTACAAGTTCTGATGATGCTTTGAAAACCAGGAACGACTGGGCCGCCGGCCTTCTCGATAGAGAAGGCGGCGGCCTTTTTTTCTACCAGGCGACGCTGCGCCCGCCGTCGACGGCGAGAATCTGCCCGGTGATGAACGGCGCATGCGCGGCGAAGAACAGCGCGGTGCGGGCGATGTCTTCGGGCGTGCCCATCTTCTGCAGGATGGTGCGCTGGATGATCTTCGCGCGCATGGCGTTGTCGCCTTCGTGCTCCGGCCACAGAACCGGCCCCGGCGAAATTCCGTTGACCCGCACTTCCGGCCCGAGCTCTTTGGCGAGCGAACGCGTGAGCATGTGCAGCCCGGCCTTGGCCGCGCAGTAGACCGTGTGGTGGCGCAGCGGACGCAGCGCGTGAATGTCGACGATGTTGAGAATGAGGCCGTTGGAAACCTTGAGCGCCGGTGCCGCGGCCTGCGAGAGGAACAAGGGAACCTTGAGATTGCTGCCGACCAGATCGTCCCAAGCCGCCGGCGTGATCTCACCGATCTTCGTGGCGTAGAACGTCGAGGCATTGTTGATCAGCACGTCGAGCGAGCCAAAGCTGCGCACCGCGAAGTCCACCAGCGCGGGCAATTTGGCCACTTCCAGCAGGTCCGCCTGGAAAATCACCGCGGAATTCGCACGTCCGGCATTGAGCTGATCGCTGAGCTCGGCGGCCTCGTTGGCCGATTTGCGGTAGTGGATGACGAGGTTCGCCCCGGCCCCGTGCATCGCCCGCGCAATCGCCGCGCCCACGCGCCGTGCGCTGCCCGTGATCAGAACCGTCTTGCCAGCTAGACTCGCGTCCCTTTCTTTCACCTCCGCACTCTATGACTTCTTCCGCATCGGTCACAACCCTGCCGGCGCTCACCGCCGATGAACTCGCGCATTCGGAGCGCGTGATCGAGCACATCCGCGCGTTCATGCGCGAGCGCGGCGGCGTGATCGGCTTCGACGCCTGGATGCGCCTGGCCCTGTATGCGCCGGGGTTGGGCTATTACAGCGCCGGCGCCACCAAGCTCGGCAGCAGCGGGGATTTCGTCACGGCGCCGGAGATTTCGAGCCTGTTCTCGCGCTGCCTGGCGCGCCAGTGCGCCGACGTGCTGAACATGACGCGTGGCGATGTGCTCGAGCTCGGGGCCGGGTCCGGCCGCATGGCGGCGGATGTGTTGACCGAGCTGGCCGCGCTCGATTGCCTGCCGGATCGTTATCGCATCCTCGAAGTCAGCGCCGACCTGGTCGAGCGCCAGCGGGCGCGCATCGCCTTGCTGCCGCGCGAGCTGTCCGCGCGGGTGGAGTGGTTAGACCAATGGCCCGAGCGGAACATGCGTGGGGTGGTGCTGGCCAACGAGGTGCTGGACGCGATGCCGGTGGAGCGTTTCATAGTGCGCAACCGGCCCGGTGGCCTCGACGTGCGCGCGCTCGGCGTCGGGCTCGCGGCACCCGGGGGTTCCGGAGCCGCATTCGAATGGCGCGAGACTTCCCCATCGTCCGAGCTCATGCACGCGGTGGCCGACATCGTCGAAGCGCTGCCCGCAGCCTTGCCCGACGGCTACGTGTCGGAAGTCTGCCTGGCGTTCCAGCCCTGGCTCGCAAGTCTCGCCGCGCAACTCGAAGAGGGCGTGGCGCTGCTCATCGACTATGGGCTGCCGCGCGCGCATCTGTATCACCCGGAACGATCCGCCGGCACGCTGCGCTGTCATTTCCGCCATCGCGCGCACGACAATCCTTTCATCAATGTCGGCCTGCAGGACATCACCGCCTGGGTCGACTTCACGCGTGTCGCCGAAGCCGCCGACAGCGCGGGTCTCGAAGTCCTGGGCTTTGCCACGCAGGCGGCGTTTCTCATCGGTGCGGGTATGGAGTCTGCGCTCACCACCGGGATGCAGCTGGCGGGCGACGATACGCGTGAACAGGCGCGGCTCGCGGGCGAAGCACGGCGGCTCATGCTGCCGGGAGAGATGGGCGAGATCTTCAAAGTCATCGCCCTCGGGCGCGGCTATGAGTCGCCACTCGCCGGTTTCAGCACGCAGACACTCCCTCTATAGGGTCGTCGGCAGTTAGTTCCCGACACTGGTCAACATTTTCGGCCACTTCGTCAAACAACCTTTCTCGGGGCCGCTGTATTTCGGTTATCTCCTGTCCATGACGACTCGATTGTCCAGACAGGTCATGGCGGCCCTGCTCATTTGGCTGGGTGGTGTGGCGGTATTCGCCGGAGCCGCCAGCGAGGTCTATTTCCCGGCCGGCTACCGGTTGTGGACGGTCGCCAAGTTCAAGTTCATCGGCCCCGAGAGCGCGAACTACGCGGCGCAGGGTGGCTTGCGGCATCACTTCGCCAACGACCAGGCGCTCGCGAGCTGGGGAAAATTTCGCGACGGTTCGGTGATCGTTGACGAACGCGTGCACGCAAAGCTCGACGACAACGGCATCTGGCAGGAAGACGACCTCGTCCACGTCGCCGTCATGCGCAAGGACGCGACAGCACACCCCGACACCGGCGGCTGGTACTTCAACTATTTTCGCGCCCACGATACGGCCATGGGCATAACGCCCGAACAGGCAAAGGCACGTTGTTTCGATGCCTGTCACAAGACGCAGGAAGCGCGCGACTTCGTGTTCAGCGACCCGCGTCGCTGAGAGTTAAGCTCGCGGCCAGTCATGAACCTGCGCAAGACCAGGCCCTGGATCTTCTATCTGCTCGCCTGGACGCTGGTGGGCCTCATCTATTTCGGCCAGAACGTCACGCGGCGCTTTTACTGGGACGATCCGAATCCCTGGCAGGACCTGCGCTACTGGATGGCGAACATCTACCTGTCGGCGCTGCTGACGCCGCTCGTGGTGTGGGCCGGGCGCCGTTGGCCGCTCGAGCGCCAACACCTCGCTCGCCTCATTTGTCTGCACGTCCTGCTGAGCATTCTGTGGGCGTTTTCGCGGCTGGCGCTCGAGACTACTTTCCACCTGACCTGGAATGAAATCTGGCCAATCAGCCCACTGGTCACGTTCAAGAGCGAAGTCACGCTGCTCTTCATCTTCGGTTTCCACACCGGCATCGTGGCGTACTGGGTAGTTCTCAGCATTCAGACCGCCATCCGCAACTACGCCCGTTTCCAGGAGCGTGCGCAGGCGCTGCTGCGCTCCGATCTGCGTACTTCTCAACTCGAAACGCAGGTGGCGCAGGCGCGTCTCGGCGCGTTGAAGGCGCAGCTCCAGCCGCATTTCCTGTTCAACACGCTGAATGCCATCGTCGTGCTGGTGCGTCAGCAGAAAGGTCAGCTAGCCGAGGAAACCCTGGCGCGCTTCAGCGACCTGCTGCGTGCCGTGCTCGCCGACATGGATGCGCAGGAGGTCACACTGGCGCGTGAACTCGAGTACCTCAAGCTCTATCTCTCGATCGAGCAGCTGCGTTTCTCCGACCGACTGAGCGTGGACATCGACGTCGATCCGGAGCTGCTCGACGCGGCCGTGCCGCACATGGGGCTGCAGCCCATCGTGGAGAACTCCATCCGTCACGGCGTCGGGCAACGCGCCACGCCCGGCATCATCAGCATTCGCGCGCAACGTGTCGGCGATGCGCTGCACGTCGAGGTGCGTGATGACGGGCACGGATTCTCCGCGCCCGGTGCGGCTGGCGGGCTCGGTCTCGGCCTCGCCAATACGCGCGCACGCCTGCGGCAGTTGTATGGCGAGGCGTCCGAGCTGCGCACCGAGAACGCTCCCGGAGGTGGCGCGCTCGTCACCATGATCCTTCCGTTCCATGTCGCCGAGGAACAGCCGGCGGTCGTGACATGAACGTGCTGATAGTCGATGACGAGCCGCTGGCGCGCGCCGGCATGCGCATGCTGGTCGAGGAAGAGCCGGCCATCACCGCAATCGCCGAGGCTCGCAATGGCGGCGAGGCCGTGGAAATGATCCGCGCGCGTCGTCCCGATCTGCTGCTGCTCGACGTGCAGATGCCGGAGCTCGACGGCTTCGGCGTACTCAAGGAGCTCGGCGCGGACCAAATGCCGCCGGTCATATTCGTCACCGCGCATGACAAGTACGCCATCCAGGCTTTCGAGGTCAACGCCATCGACTATCTATTGAAGCCGGTGACGCGTGAACGATTCCAGCAGGCGCTGGCCCGCATGCGCGAACGCGTGAATACGCAGGGGCTCGACAACCAGCACGTATTGTCCTTGCTGCAGCAGCTGTCGGCGCCGCCGAAGTACCTGGACCGCGTGGCGCTGCGCTCGGGCGGCAAGATTTCCTTCGTGAACATCGAAGACGTGCTGTACGTGCAGGCCGCGGAGAACTATGTGCAACTGCACCTGAAGGCCTCACGCCACCTGCTGCACGTGCCAATCGCCACGCTCGAGTCCTCGCTCGATCCGCAGATGTTCCTGCGAATCCATCGTTCGCTGATCGCCAACGTGCGCCACATCCAGGAACTCGAGACCGGGCCGCACGGTGAATACATCGTGGTGCTGAGGAACGGCGCTCGGCTGCAGTCGAGTCGCAGCTTTCACGAAAAGATCAAGCGCTGGGCGGCGAACCCGTTCTGATCCCTTCAGACGGCGAGGGCGCTCATCGATGCGGGGCAGTCCATGACGGGACTGGCAGCCTGCTCGGGCACCACGAAATCCGCCGGGTTGATCTCGGCCCAGAAGGACAGGGCGGCGAGTCCGTCAGCGTCAGGCCGCTTGTTCTGCGCCATGCGCGCCAACGTGGATTTGCCAATGCCGATCTCGCGCGCCACCTGGCGCCATGAGGCCGCGCGCGCTTCGCGTTTCGCATTGACCGCTTGGTAGAACTTTTCGAAGTTGAATTTCATGGGTCACGAGTTTCGCGCTCGAGGCGTGACCCGGAAAAGGGAATTTTGACGAAGTGGATATTTCCAGGGACGAAATGGAGCGGAAACCTGGAACGACAGAGTCCCGCTCGCTCGCTCCCTCAATAAAGCCAGAAGGCGCCGTTGTCGTGGAACGAGGTGTCGTAACGACCGTTGCCGGGTCAAGATCCGTTGCTGACGCCGATGTGCTGGTGCACCCGGCCGCAGTGTAAGAACTACAAGGAGTCGTAAATCTAACTACCAGCGCACGAGGCCGGTATACGCCGTGATGAGGATGATGGCGCCGAACACGATGCGGTACCAGGCGAACGACGCAAAGGAATGTTTGCTGACGAAGCGCAGCAGCAACTTCGTGGCGAGCAGCGCGCTCACGAACGATGCCACGCAGCTGACGATCAGGGGTTCGACATCCGTGGTGGCGAACTCGGCTCGGGCCTTCCAGATTTCGTACGCCGTGGCCGCGAGCAATGCCGGAATGGCGGCGAAGAAGGAAAACTCCGCGGCGGTGCGGCGCGACAGGCCGCTCAGCAAACCGCCGATGATGGTGGCGCCCGAACGGCTGGTGCCGGGGAACAGGGCCAGCGCCTGGAACAGGCCCAGCTTGAATGCGTCGAGCATGGTCAGCTGATCGACACTCTGCACGCGCTCCTCGTGCTTGCGCCTCTCGGCCCAGAGGATGATGACGCCGCCGACCACCAGCGCGATGGCCACGGGCACCGGCTTGAACAGTACCGCTTTGATGTCCTTGCCGAACTTGAGGCCGAGCACCGCGAGCGGCACGGAGACGATGAATAGGTTGACGAGGAAGCGGCGCGAGACGGCATCGCTGTGCAGCGTGAATGCGGTATGGAACAGCTTTTTGCGGAACTCCCAGCACACCGCGAGGATGGCCGCGCCCTGGATGATGATGATCTGGCGTTCGACGGCTTCGCCGGTGAGGCCCAGCAAGGACTGCGTGAGGATCAGATGTCCCGTGCTCGAGATCGGCAAAAACTCGGTGATGCCTTCGACGAGGCCGAGGATGATCGCTTCCAGCCAGGACATGCTTGCGTTCTCTTTGGTTGAGGATGCGGAAGTTTACTGAACCTTGAGGGCTTCGATGGCCGCGATGCGCCGCCGGCGCAGTTCCTGGCCAATCTGCTCGCCCGAAAGTCCGGCACGCGCTTCGCTGTCGAGCACCACCGCGGCAGCCGCCAGGCGCGCCGCGGCGAAAAATTCGCGTTGCGGATAGGGGCGGTCTTCGAGGCCCTGGCGCCCGCGTGCATCCGCCTCGCAGGCCAGCAGGAAGTCGGCGAAGCGCTCGGGCCGGCGCACCGCATCGCAGCTCTCGAGCGTCTTCAGCACGGTGTCGGCACGCAGTTCCGCGGCGCGGTGCACATGCGTGTGATAGCGGGCGGTCAGCACCGCCAGCTCGCGCAGGTGGTTAGGCACGCGCAGCCGCGTGGCAAGCTGCTCCACCAGCGCGACGCCGGCATCTTCGTGGCCGGGATGGGAGGGGAGCTTCTCGGCGGATGTCACGCCTTTGCCGAGGTCGTGCATGAGCACCGCGAAACGGACCGGCACACCACCGCCGAGCTTCACCGCCTCGCGCAGCGCCATCAGCTGGTGAACGCCGGTGTCGATTTCCGGATGCCACTTCGCAGGCTGCGGCACGCCAAAGAGCGCATCGATTTCCGGATAGACGACGGCCAACGCTCCGCAATCCCGCAGCACTCTGATGAAAACGTCGGGAGACGGTTCGCCGAGCGCCTTTTCGGTTTCGGTCCAGACGCGCTCGGCCACCAGGGCATTGGCCTCGCCGTCGACCACCATCTTGCGCATCAAGGCCAGGGTTTCGTCCGCCACGCGGAATCCGAGTGGCGCGTACCGCGCGGCGAAGCGCGCCACGCGAAGGATGCGCACCGGGTCTTCGGCGAAGGCCTCCGACACGTGACGCAACAGACGCGCGTCGAGGTCCTGCTTCCCGCCGTAAGGATCGATTACCTGCCCGGTGGCGTCCTGCGCCATGGCATTGATGGTCAGGTCGCGGCGCCTCAGGTCTTCTTCGAGCGTGACGGCGGGCGAAAATTCGGTGGTGAACCCGCGATAACCCGGACCCACCTTGCGCTCGGTGCGCGCCAGCGCGTGCTCTTCCTTGGTCTTGGGGTGCAGGAACACCGGAAAGTCGCGGCCCACGGGGATGAAACCCGAGCGCTCGAGTTCGGCCGGCGTGGCGCCGACCACGACCCAGTCGCGCTCGGACACTTCACGCCCGAGCAGCTGGTCCCGAACCGCACCGCCCACCAAGTACACTTGCATGGCGCGCATGTTAACCAGTTTTCGCAACCTTCTCGTGTCCGGGACCTGTCTCGCCCTCGCGGGCTGCGGCACGCTGTACATCGCGCAGGCCGCGAAGGGCCAGCTGCAGATTCTCACCGCGCGTGAACCCATCAAGCGCGTGCTGGCCGATCCCAAGGCGGACGCCACGCTCAAGCGGCGCCTGGCAGCCGTGCGCGCCGCGCGCGAGTTCGCCTCGAGCGCGCTCGCGCTGCCTAACAACAAGAGCTATACCTCGTATGCCGATCTCAAGCGCGAATTCGTGGTGTGGAGCGTGGTGGCGACGCCCGAGTTCTCGGTGGAACCGCGCGAGTGGTGCTTTCCCATCGTCGGCTGCGTGGCATATCGCGGCTATTTCCACCAGAAGAGCGCGGAAGCTTTCGCCGATTCACTGCGCCTGGGAGGCTTCGACACCATGGTCGGTGGCGTTCCGGCTTATTCCACGCTCGGAAAATTCAACGACCCCATCCTCAACACCATGATGGCCTACGGCGACGACGAACTCGCCTCCATCATGTTTCACGAGCTCTCGCACCAGCTGGTCTACATCCCCGACGACAGCTCTTTCAACGAGGCATTCGCGGTCACGGTCGAGCAGGAGGGCCTGGCGCGCTGGCTCAAGTTCCGCGGCCGGGAAGCGGATCTGTCGAAGTATCTGAAGCGGCGCGCCCGCCAGACGGAGGGCGTGGCGCTGGTCACGCGGTTTCGGCGCGAGCTCACGCAGTTGTATGGCACGGGGATTCCGCCGGAAGCCATGCGGACCCGCAAGGCCGAGGTGTTCTCGCGGCTGGTGAAAGAACTCCGCGCGCTTGATGAGCGTTTCGGCACGCAGTCCGGGCTCGCGGCCGAGCTCGATGGCCGGCCTAACAACGCGCGGCTCGCGTCGCTCGCCACTTACTACGAATGCGTGCCCGGTTTCGAGCGACTGCTGGCCGACGAGCAACACGATCTGCCCCGCTTCTACGCCGCCGCCCGAGTGCTCGCCAAACTACCGCGCGATGAGCGTCGCGCGCGCCTGTGCGGTGTGTCGGGCGCAACCAGTCCGCCGACGCGCTGAGTAAGGGTTTTCCCAGCTTATGTCACGTCAATTATTTGGCGTGCAGGGAGATTTCGCGCCGGTCATCATCGGGCGCGAGGTCTTAAGACGAATGCGCAATCCTTTCCGGGCACAGCCCAAGCCGTTCCTCGATGCGGCGCGTCGCGAATGGCAGTTCGACACGTTCGCCTGGCTGCTGCGCAACAGTGGCGGCTACCCCAAATTTCTCGACACGACGCTGGTGCTGCCGGTCGAAGAGCATTTTCCCGATCGCGGAATGAGTGGTCAGGCCGGAGTCGCGGCACTGTTTCGCCGCGTGCGCGATCACGCTGGCATGGCCGACTGGCCCTGCACCGTCGAGTCCGAGTCGGCGGAGCCGCGCGCAACACCCGCATCCCCGGACCGCATTCCCGTCATCACTTACAAGCGGGAAGCGGTCGAACCCGACTCGCTGGTGGCCAC
>JBDTSV010000127.1:0-15243 GCA_039930985.1 Pseudomonadota bacterium | reverse complement strand
TAGCGGATGCCATACCCGGTGGCGGGGTATTGCAGCGTCGCCAGTGAATCGAGGAAGCAGGCTGCCAGTCTGCCGAGACCGCCATTGCCGAGGCCAGGATCCACTTCGAGCGCGATGACCGCGTCAAGGTCGTGGCCCATGCTGGCCACAGCGACGCGCGCCTCATCGACGAACTCGTTGTCGAGGCTCGAAAGCGCATTGACCAGGGAACGCCCGGGCAGGAATTCCACCGACAGGTAACACAGCCGTTTGACCCGGGCGCGAGCCACGCGGCGTTGGGTCGCCAGCCAGCGAGCGGACAATTCCTCTCTCACCGCGAGCGACAGCGCATCGTATATGTCGCGCGGGGTCGCGGTTTCGGGCTCTTTGCCCAGGGAGCGCGTCAAACGGTCGTAAATCGCGGCGCGCAACGATCCACGTCTGAGGATGGCACCTGTTACCGACAGCGGCTCATTCAACACTCGAACTACCTTCTGCTAAAGCGCGAGACAATTCAGGACATTTTTCGTGACGCTCCGACAATGCGTGCAAAAACTATGTCGGGGGCCGGGTATCGGTATCATATGCACCTCGCGAGGAGCGGCACAGATTACCAACGTCGTTTGCTGCAACTTCTTCGCGCTGCACCACAATGGCTTCGAGTTACCGCGGAATGCACCGACAAGCAATTGGTATTGATATCGGGGGCTCGTCGATCAAGGCGGCCGTCGTTGATCTGAACAAGGGATGCTTGGTCGGCGAGCGCCATTCGGTGCCCTCACCTGCCATGTCCGCCGTGAGTGAAATGTTGCACGCGATGGCCGCGGCGGTGCCGCCGGATACGGCCAATCTGTCCGCGGGCGTCACGTTTCCCGGCGTCGTCGTCGGCGGCACCGTATACACCGCGGCCAACGTCGCCAAGAGCTGGATCGGTCAGCCGCTGGCCGAGCCCGCGGCAGCCAAACTCAAACGCAAAGTCATCGCGATCAATGACGCGGACGCCGCCGGGCTCGCCGAAGTCAAGTTCGGCTCCGCGCGCGATGTGCACGGCACCGTGCTGGTCTTGAGCCTGGGCACTGGAATCGGCAGCGCCCTGTTCGTCGACGGCAATCTCGTCCCCAACACCGAATTCGGACACCTCGAATTCGACGGCATGGAAGCCGAGGCGCGGGCGTCCGGCCGGGCGCGTATCGAACGCAAGCTCGACTGGGGCGCGTACGTGACCGAGCTCAACTACGTCCTCAACCGCATGCAGGCGCTGCTCTGGCCCGATCTCATCGTGCTGTGCGGCGGCATCACCGCGGATCATCCGAACCTCTGCGACGATCTGCAGTGCGTTTCGCCGCTCAAGCTCGGCGCGCTGCGCGCGGACGCCGGCATCGTCGGCGCCGCGTTCGCCACCACCCTGCAACGCGGCGTGTGGATCAAACCGGTGATGGCGGCCGGAAAGTAGCTAGTTGAGGGGGACACTGGCCCCTTTTAGATAGTGCCGTCCTGGCGGACTTGCGCCGCGCCCGTTGCCGCGATCTGCCACAATTGCCGCACGACTTTGACAGCGTCGGCGGCGAACCTTGAGTGCGCCTCGTTCCACTCCCGGAGCCTCCATGATCCGCAACCTCTGCACCGCCGTTCTCGCCACGGCGGTGGCGTTCCTGTGTCTCAGCTGCAGCGGTGGCAGCACGCCCGCTGAAAAGAAGCCGCGCCTCGGTGCACCCGACCCCACGTGGGTCACGTCCATCAGCCAGCACTCGACGGGGGCGATCTCGCGCTACTCCCCAGTCCGGGTCTTCTTCACGAACGATGTGATTCCCGAAACGCGCGTCGGGTTCGATGCGTCCGCGAACATCTCGATCACGCCGGCGGTGAAAGTGAAGGCCACGTTCGGCAGCCGCCGCGAAATCGTGCTGCGGCCGGAGACCGAATTCGCGCCCGGCACCGACTACAAGGTTCAAGTGCTCGCCCCCGGGCTCACGGGCATGGCGGCGGATACGAAACCATTCGAGTTCATGGTTTCAACGCTCGGAGTCAACTTCGACGTGCAGGTCCATGGCCTCGACGTCGAATGGGATCGCAACGAGCTCATGTCGCTCGCCGGCACGGTGATGACGGCGGATACGGAAAATCGTGAGCGCGTCGAAAAGGTAGTTACGGCGACGCTCGGCGGTAAACCGGTCAACATCGTCTGGTCTGTGGGCGAACGCAGCCATGGCTTCGAAGTGCGCGACATCGCGCGCCGGACAGACGAACAGGAGTTGATCGTGTCGTGGAACGGCGATCCGCTGGGATTGGCCGAGCGCAAGGGATCGCTGAGCTTTCGCATCCCGGCGCTCGATGAGTTCGCGGTCACCCAGACGAACGCAGTCGAAGTGAACGACCAGCGCCAGATCCAGGTCCAGTTCTCCGACGCGCTCGATGCCAAACAGGAACTGAAGGGCCTCATCCGCCTGTCACAGGGCGAGTTCACGACGAGCATCAATCGCAACCTGATGACTCTCTACGTGAACCAGGATCTCACCGGCGAAGTCACGCTGACGCTCGAGCCGTCGATCAAGAGCCGCTCGGGGCAGCCGCTGATCGGCGAGCGCGAGTTCAAGGTCGAGTTCCAGAACACCAGGCCACAGGTGCGCTTCGTCGGCCGCGGCGTGATCCTGCCCGACGCGAAGACGCTGTCCGTACCGTTCGAGGCGGTGAGCGCGCGCGCCGTGCAGGTCACGGCGCTCGAAGTCTTCGAGAAAAACATCCCACAGTTCCTGCAGGTGAACGCTCTTTCGGGCAACAACGAGCTTGGCCGCGTGGGCCGGGTGCTGTGGCGAAAGACGATTGCGCTGGCTTCCCCCGTGCCCGGCAAATGGACACGCTACGACCTCGATGTCACCGAGCTCATGGCCAAACATCCGGGCGGCCTGTTCCAGCTGACGCTCTCGCTGACATCGAAAGACAAGATCTACGACTGCCCTGGCGGCGCGAGCGAAGTCGCCGCGGTCGACGAAGGCGAAGTGAACAACCAGGAAGACGGCGACAGCTACCTGCCGTCCAACTGGGACTACTACGAGGAGGACGACGAATCCGGCTCGACGCAGTGGAATGAACGCGAGGATCCCTGCAAGCCGGCCTACTACCGCTGGGGGCAGAACATCCGCGCCAGCCGCAATCTCATCGCCTCCAACCTCGGGCTGATCGCCAAGCGCGGCGCGCGCGGCAAACTACTGGCTGTCGCCACGGCCCTCGATTCCGCGGCGCCGTTGCCGGGCGTGAAAATCGACGCGGTGAACTATCAGAACCAGGTTCTCGCCACGGGCTCGACGAATGCCGACGGCATGCTGGAGCTGGACGTCAAAGCGCAGCCCTTCGCGCTGGTGGCCGAACAGAACGGCCGCAAAGGTTACCTGCGCGTCGCCTCCAACGTCGCGCTGCCGGTGAGCCACTTCGACGTCGGCGGCGAAACCGTCGTCAACGGCATCAAGGGCTATCTGTACGGCGACCGTGGTGTCTGGCGTCCGGGCGACTCCATCTACCTCACGTTCGCGCTCGAGGACCAGACAAAAACGCTGCCGGCCAACCATCCGGTGACGGTCGAGCTGCGCAATCCGCGCGGGCAGCTCGTGCAGACAATCACGAACACGCACCCGATCGGCCAGTTCTACGCCTTCGAACTCAAGTCGGCGGCCGACGCGCCCACGGGCAACTGGAACGCCACCGCGCTGGTCGGTGGCGCGACGTTTGCGAAAACCCTCAAGGTCGAAACCGTGATGCCCAACCGGCTCAAGATCGAGCTCGACCTGGGCGACAAGCCGGTCGTCGAAAGCACGCCGCTCACGGGCGCGCTGAGTTCGCAGTGGCTCTCGGGAGCAACCGCCGCGGGTCTGCGCGCAAACATCGAGATGCGCCTCAGCCCCACTACCACCGCGTTCACGCGCAACGTCGATTTCACATTCGACGACCCGACGCGCACGTTCAGCGGCGACCCTATCACGGTGTTCGACGACGCTCTCGACGCCGACGGCAAGGCCAGGATCTCGAAGCCCCTCGACCTGCCACGCGACGTGCCCGGCATGCTGAACGCCACGTTCATCACGCGCGTGTTCGAGCGCGGCGGCGCCTTCAGCATCAACCGCGAGAGCAAGACGCTGGCGGCCTTCGACCGCTACGTCGGTGTCAAACTACCCAAGGGCGACGCGGCGCGCGACATGCTGCTCACCGACACGAAACACACCGTGGATCTCGCCACGGTCGACACCCAGGGCGCCCCCGTCTCCGTGCCGCGCCTGCATATCTCGCTCTACAAGATCCAGTGGCGCTGGTGGTGGGAACAAAGCGGCGATTCGCTGGCGCAGTATGCGCAGGGCGAGGCTACCGGACTCATCCAGAAGGCGATGGTGTCGACCCGGGACGGCCGCGGTCAGTGGCAGTTCGAGATCAAGTACCCCGAGTGGGGCCGCTATCTGGTGCGCGCCTGCGATCTGGACGGCGGGCATTGCACCGGCCGAGTGTTCTACATCGACTGGCCCAGCTGGGCCGGCGCACAGCGCGACCAGTCCGGTCCCGCCGCCAACATTCTCACGCTGACCTCCGACAAGCAGGAATACAAGGTTGGCGAAACAGCTGTCGTGCAGATTCCCGAAGCTTCGCAGGGCCGCGCGCTGCTCACGCTCGAAAACGGCAGCGGCATTCTCGAGCAGCGCTGGCTCGAGGCTGGCTCACCGGCGGGCAAGACCGGCGGGAACCGTGTCCAGATTCCGATCACGGGCACCATGGCACCAAACGTGTATGTCGCGGTGACCATGCTGCAGCCGCACGCGGGCAAGACCAACGACCGGCCAATCCGCCTCTACGGCGTGATCCCGTTGAAGGTGTCCGATCCGAAGACCAGGCTCGCGCCGGTCATTGCAACGGCGGCCGAATGGGCACCGCAGTCCAAAGCTTCGCTGACTGTAAGCGAAGCTTCCGGCCGCGCGATGGACTACACGCTGGCCGTGGTCGACGAGGGTTTGTTAGGCCTGACCAGTTTCCGCACGCCCGACCTGTTCGCCGAGTTCTATAAGCGCGAGGCGCTCGGGGTTTCCACCTGGGATCTCTTCGACGATGTCGCGGGCGCGTACGGCGGCCAGCTCGACCGGCTGCTCGCGCTCGGCGGATCGGATGCGGGCGCGGCGACGAATCCTGACCAAGGAAAATCCCGCTTTCCGCCCGTGGTGCGGTTCCTTGGACCTTTCTCGCTCAAGGCCGGCGAAAAGAGACAGCACACCGTCGACCTGCCGCAGTACGTCGGCGCGGTTCGCGTCATGGTGGTGGCTGGCGACGGCAGCGCCTACGGCTCGGCGGACAAGTCCGTGTTCGTGCGTCAGGCGTTGATGATCCTGCCGACGTTGCCGCGCGTGATCGGGCCGGCCGAGCAATTCTCGCTACCGGTGTCGGTGTTCACGAGCGAAGCGTCCATCAAGGATGTGCGGCTCGAGGTGACGACCGATGCACGCTTCGTGCCGGTCGGCGACGCCGTCACGCAGATCGCATTCACGAAGCCGGAAGAGAAGCTCGGCTTCCTCACGCTGCGTTCGGGCACGATGCTCGGTCGCGGCAAGATTCACGTGATCGCGACCAGCGGCAAGTATCGCGCGGTCAGCGACGTCTGGCTCGAGGTACGCACGCCAAACACCCCCTCCTCGCGTTTCCAGCGCGCGAACGTCGCGCCGGGTGACACCTGGAAGACCAGTCTCGCGGCGTTCGGCCTCGCGGGAACTCAAGTCGCAACGCTCGAGGTGTCGGCGCTGCCGCCGGTGAATCTCGAATCACGGCTCGAATACCTGGTGAACTATCCGCACGGCTGCCTCGAGCAGACGACCTCCTCCGTCTTTCCCCAGCTCTATCTACCGGCGCTGATCAGGATGGATCAGAACCGAAGGCTGGAGATCGAGAACAACGTACGCGCGGGCCTGGCGCGCCTGCGCAGCCTGCAACACCCGAGCGGCGGGTTCGCGTACTGGCCCGGCGTCTGGAACACGGACCAGCAGCACGACTGGCGCAGCGACTGGGGCACGACCTACGCCGGCCACTTCTTCCTCGAAGCGGAGAAGGCTGGTTACGGCCTCCCCGGCGACATGAAGGCCGCATGGCTGCGCTATCAGAAGGGCGCCGCGCAGCAGTGGAGCCCGAAACGCAGCGATGTGCCGCCGGAATACCGCAACGACCGACAGTGGTACGACGGCTCGCGTTACGCCCAGGCCTATCGCCTCTACACGCTCGCGCTCGCCGGATCTCCCGAGATCGGCGCGATGAACCGGTTGCGTGAACAGACCCTGACGCTCGGCGAACGCTGGATGCTGGCCTCCGCATACAAGCTCGCGGGTAAACCCGAAGTTGCCAAGGCGCTGGTCGACACCGGCCACGTCGAGGCGTTCGCGTTCGTCGATGCCAATCCGTACACCTTCGGCTCGCTGCTGCGCGATCGCGCGGTGGTACTGCTCGGCATGACGCTGCTCGGCCGCGACGCGGATACCGGCCCGCTGCTCGACGAAGTGTCGGCGGATCTTTCCGGCGGCGACTGGTTCAGCACGCAATCACTGGCGTTCGCGCTGGTGGCGGTGGCGCAGAACACTGGCGCGAAGCCTTTCAAGGGCTTCAGCTTCGACTATTCCACCGGCAAGGCACGTTCGAGCATCCAGGGCGAATCGCCGGTCGCGAGCTTCGCGCTGCCAGTGCCGACGACCGCGGGATTGCCGCTGGAATTGAAGAACACCTCGGACCGCAAGCTCTATGTCACGGCGGCCGTGCGTGCGACACCGGCGAGCGGTGAAGAGGACGCCTCCGCCAACGGGCTATCCATCAGCGTCGTGTACAGCGATGCGGCCGGCAAGGTCGTCGACGTGCGCAGGCTATCGCAGGGCAGCGATCTGCTCGCACAGGTCACGGTGAAGAACGTGAGCAAGCGTCCGCTCGACAATCTCGCGCTGACGCAACTCGTGCCCGCCGGATGGGAGATCCGCAACGACCGCCTGGAAGACGTCGCGACCGAGGGCGAGCGAGCGCCGGACGAGAACCTGACGCGACGGCTCTGGTGGGTGCCGGCCCAGAATCGCAATGAAACCATGCGGTCCGCCGAATACACCGACATCCGCGACGATCGCGTGCAGCGGTACTTCAGTCTCGGCGCCGGCGAACAGATCTTCTTCGAGACGCGCCTCAACGCCGCGTATCTCGGCAAGTTCTATCTACCGGGTGCGAGCATCGAGGCCATGTACGACGCGAAGCAGCACGCGCGGCAGAAGGGTCTGTGGGTTGACGTGGTGCCGACGGCGAAATGATCACGCGAATGGCAATGCGCCGCGTCCACCTGGCGACACGCTGGCGAGCTCGCTGGTCGTGGCGGCGGCGCGTGGCGGTCGGTGGCGCGCTATTGCTCGTCGGCGGCCTGGTGGCCTGGTGGCGGATGCTGCCGGAGCCACTGTTCGCGGCGCCGCGCTCGTACGTGCTCGAGGCGCGTGACGGCACGTTGCTCTCCGCGCGCATCGCCGCCGATGGACAGTGGCGCTTTCCGCCCTCGGCCGAAGTGCCCGCGAAATTTCGGCGTGCGCTGCTGGTGTACGAAGACAAGCGGTTCGAGAACCACCACGGCGTGGATCCGCTGGCCATGGCGCGCGCCATGAAGCTGAACGTGTCGGCGGGGCGAGTCGTGAGCGGCGGCAGCACGCTGACGATGCAGATCGCAAGATTGGCTCGCGCATCGGCGCGTGATGCGCAAGGCTCCGTGGCTGGCGACGAGCGCACGCCGCGCGCCAAGGTCATCGAGATGCTGCTGGCGCTGCGGCTCGAGTTCGCCTACGACAAGAACCAGCTGCTGGCGTTGTATGCCGCGAACGCGCCCTTTGGCGGAAATGTAGTTGGGCTCGAAGCCGCGTCATGGCGGTATTTCGAGCGCGGTCCGGACAATCTCTCGTGGGCGGAGGCCGCTACGCTTGCGGTACTGCCCAACAATCCGGCACTGGTGCACGTCTCGCGCAACCGCCCGCGGTTGCAGGCGAAGCGCGATCAGCTGTTGCGGCGGCTCGCCGCCGCGGGCGACCTGACGCCGCTCGATCTCGACGCCGCGCTCGCCGAGTCGCTGGCGGCCGAGCCCCATGCGCTGCCCGATCTCGCTCCGCATCTGCTCGAGACCCTGCGCGCGCAAAATCCCGGGCGGCACCGATTGCGCAGCACGCTCGATGCGCGGCTGCAGGCAAACACCGCGGCGCAGTTGAACGAACACTCCGCGGTGCTCGCACGGCAGCAGGTCTACAACGCCGCGGCAATCGTGATCGACAACGTGACCTTCGAAGTGCTCGCCTATGTCGGCAACAGCAGTGCGTGGGAAACGAGCGAGGCCCCCCGCCGCGGCTATGCCGTCGACATCATCCGCCGCCCGCGAAGCACCGGCAGCATCCTGAAGCCGTTGCTTTATGCGGCGATGCTCGAGGACGGCACGCTCACGCCGCGCATGCTGTTGCCCGATGTGCCGACGCACTACGACGGCTTCGCGCCCGAGAACTTCGACCACCAGTACCGCGGCGCGGTGCGCGCCGATGAGGCTCTCGCGCACTCGCTCAACGTGCCGGCGGTGCGCGAGCTCAAGGTCTACGGGGTCGCGCGTTTCGCCGACCTGCTGCGCCACGCCGGCATGACCACGCTCTCGCGCCCTGCCGACGACTACGGCCTCACGCTCGTCCTCGGTGGCGCCGAGGGCAATCTCTGGGATATCTCCGGCATGTACGCAAGTCTGGCGGCGATGGCGCGCGCCGGTGTTGCGCAGTCGGCGCCGGGTTTCCGCGCGCCCATCGCGCTGCTCGGCGACCAGCCCGTGAGGCACGACGACACGGCGATCGGCCCCGGCGGTGCCTGGCTCACGCTCGACACTTTGTTAGAGGTGCCCCGTCCTGGTGATGAGGGCAGCTGGCGCAGCTTTGCGTCGTCGCGCGCGATCGCCTGGAAGACCGGCACCAGCTTTGGTCTGCGCGACGGCTGGGCGGTCGGCACGACGTCCCGCTACACCGTCGGCGTCTGGGTCGGCAATGCCAGCGGTGAGGGCCGCCCGGCGCTCACCGGCTCCGCCATGGCGGCGCCGTTGCTGTTCGCGCTCTTCAACGGACTGCCAGCGAGCGCGTGGTTCGAGCGCCCGACCTATGCACTGCGCGCCATCGACGTGTGCGCCAACGACGGCTATCTCGCAACCCCGGAGTGTGCGACGGAGCGCATCTGGGTCCCGAAGTCGAGCCACTTCGATGCACTCTCGCCTCACAACCTGCGCGTGCATCTCGATGCGCACCACCGGCGCGTCGACGGTGCCTGCGAGTCGCCGGGCGCAATGACGCACGCGAACTGGTTCGTGTTGCCACCCGCACAGGAGTACTACTTTCGTCGAGCACACGCCGAGTACCAGCCCCTGCCGGACCTGCGCGCGGATTGCCAGCTGGCGATATCCAATCGCGAAAGCAGTCGTCCCTCGCTGGCGGTGCTCTATCCCGAGGCGAATGCGAGCGTGCTCATCCCGCGCGAGCTCGATGGCAAACAAGGTCGCACGGTCTTCGAAGCCGTCCACCGGCGCCGTGACGCGACGATCTATTGGCATCTCGATGGTCAATACCTTGGGGAAACGCACACTTTTCACCAGCAGTCATTGGACATGGACCCCGGCGAGCACATACTGACTCTGGTCGACGATGAAGGAGAAAGAGTCGCAAGACGCTTCCAGGTCGTCGCCACGCGGTAGGTCTGCAACGAGGGCGTCGTGTTCGATGGATTCACGCTGACAACTATCGAGACCGACGAGGTCTCCATCCGCCTTCGGCACGGCGGTTCTGGCCCGCCCCTCCTGCTCCTGCACGGTTTTCCTCAGACGCACGCCATGTGGTCGAAAGTAGCGCCGCGCCTCGCGGAGAATTACACGGTTGTTTGCCCGGACCTGCGCGGCTACGGCGGCAGCAGCAAACCCGAATCGAGCGCCAACCACGAAACCTATTCCAAGCGCGCCATGGCGCGCGACCAGCTCGAAGTCATGAAGAAGCTGGGCTTCGACAAGTTCTACGTCGCCGGCCATGACCGCGGTGGACGCTGCGCCTATCGGCTGGCTCTCGATTCGCCGGCGGCGGTCACCAAACTAGCGGTACTCGACATTGTCCCGACCAGTGACACACTGAGGCGCGCCGACTGGCGCTTCGCCATGGGCTACTGGCACTGGTTCTTTCTCGCGCAGGCCCATCCGCTGCCCGAGCGCATGATCAGCGCCGACCCCGTCGCCTTTCTTTTCCGTCATGGGCAGGGATCATCCGACTTCGAGGCGTATGAAGACTTTCTGCAAAACGCGCGCGATCCGGCGGCGATCCACGCGATGTGCGAGGACTATCGCGCGGCGGTGAGCGTCGACTTCCAGCAGGATCAGGCCGATCGCGGCATTCGCAAGATCGAGTGCCCCACGTTGGTGTTGTGGGGCAACAAAGGCGTACTACCCAAGTGGTACGACACGCTCGCGATCTGGAAAGACTGGGCCAACGACGTGCAGGGCGAAGGCATCGACAGCAATCACATGCTCGCCGAAGAGGCGCCTGAAGCCACCTTCCAGGCGTTGCGCCGCTTCTTCGCCTGAATCGCCGCCGTCAGCCCGGCCTAACCACTCAGTGACGTGAGGTCTTGCCGCGGGTCGAAGGCTCGACGCGCGGCGCCGCACGCCTGCGGATCGCCGGATCTTCACCCTTGGCGCGACGCTTGCCCGCGGCTTCCGCCGCCTTCATGTCTTCGGCTTCCCGAGCCGACGTCGGCGCTGCGCGCAGCGCCGCTTTCTCCACGTCGTTGTTCTCCAGGAATTCGTCGGTCCGCTTGCGATACCGGCGGGTCGCCTCGTAGTCGCCCTCGCCCTGAACTTTCTGCTTGGCCATGGGAGCCTCCTTCTCGGGGCTCAATTAGAACCCGGATTCCACCGTGAAAATCCCTGCTGCGGCGCAGTCCTACGCCACAATCAGCCGGTGCGCAGCTTTGCTCGACGCGCACTTTTGCGAGACTGCGAGGTATCAAGGAACGAAGCGGAGCTTCACGGAAATGGTCATTCAACCAAGTGCGCGCGCTGTGCAATTCCTACAATTCGATTCCATGCCCTGCCCCGCTCCGGTTCAGGACAAACTGGGCCGACTGCGTGAATTGCGTGCTGCCATCGACGGCCTGCGTCTGGAGCGCGAGGGCCGGGACCCGCTGTTGGCATGGATAGTCGCACGCGAGCAAGCAGAAACCTGCTGAGGCACGCCCGTCCCCGATTGATTGCCGCGTCGTTGGCCTGCGACAATGCGCCCCCCGCCGGGCCATCGCAGGTAGCTTCCGCGTCATGAGCGCGCATCCTCTCCGTGTTTTGATCGCCGAAGACAACGAAGACCTGCGCGAATTGCTGGTTACTCTGATCTCGGCCGAACCCGACCTCAAATGCGTTGGCACGGCGGCCGATGTCGACGAGGTCCTGTCCATCACCACCGAACATTCCGCCGACGTGCTGGTGCTCGACCTCGAACTCCAGGGTCGATCGAGCATCGATCTACTTCGTACCGTGCGCAGCAATGGCAGCAAGATCACTATTGTGGTTTTCTCGGGGCACGCGCATCCGGAAATGATCCGCCATACGCTGGCGGCGGGCGCCGATGCTTACGTGCCTAAAAGCGGCGACTACGAATTATTGCTCGACGCGATCCGCGACAAACGCGCCACGGCCTGATGCCGGGCCGCCCGGAGTCAGACGGCCCGGCATCCTTTTCATCGAGTGGCCATCAGAAACGCCAGGCCGCGGTCAGCCACAGCGAATCGGCGTCATCCAACCCTTGCAGGTCGAATCGTTCGTATTCGAAACGCACGTTGAACTTCTCGCCGATGTTGGCGCCGATGCCAGCGCCCCAGACGAGGTCCTCGGACTCTTCCTTGAAACTCACCTCGCCGTTGAGCGCAGTGTCCTCACGGCGATTGGCGTCGTAGAAAAAATAGCCGAGTCGGCCATACACCTCGAACCATTTGCCGAGCGGAATGGTGCCGATCACTTACGGCGCAAAACCGTCTACTGACGCATCAACATTGAAGCCCGGTACAACGGCACCAGAGGGCTCACCCAGGTTGATGTAGTCGAGCTCGAACGCCAAGACCTTGTTCAGGCGATAGCCGCCGAAAAACTTGTATGCGGTATCGTCCTCATCCCAGGCATTGACGGCGTCATCGATTTCGTCGACGTCGTCGATACCGGCATTGAACTGGCCGATACCGCCACCGAGGTACCAACCCGCGTTTTCGTCGGCAAGGGCGGCTGGTACCGTCACTACTGACAATGCGGCGAGCGCCGCGGCGATTTTGAGCTTCATATTTGACGTCCTTGAGTTGAATGAACGGACGCGAAATTAGACGTTGCACATTTGCACCACACTCAGGCATGACCCCCCATGGCTGTCGGTTCCTTCCGTCGGTCCGTGGGGATCAGAAATGTCTTACCCGAGACCTCGATGATCGACGATTCGCGCCACGGCGCACCGCGCGCATGATCGACGTACTAGCTACCTGAGGAGAACCCCAGTGACCGCCGATGCCGCTCGTCAGACTTATCCATTCAGCCTGCCCGACCTGCCCTACGCCTACGACGCACTCGAACCGCACATCGACGCAGCGACGTTGCGCATTCACCATCGCGAACATCATGGAACCTACGTAAAGAAGCTCAACGAGGTGCTCGCCTCAGAGCCCGACCTGCAGCGGCTCACGCTCACACAGCTGTTGCAGGGAGTGGCCTCACTACCGGAAGGCATTCGCGCGGCCGTGAAGAACAATGGCGGCGGACACATCAATCACGACCTGTTCTGGAAAACGCTGGCACCGGCGCCGTCGTCCGCTCGCGCGCCGCGCGGCGCGCTCGGCGACGCCATCAACAAGGAATTCGGTGCATTCGATGCATTCCGCCAGAAGTTCACCGATGCCGCGAGCAAGCACTTCGCCAGTGGCTGGGTCGCGCTGGCACAGGATTACGCGACCAAGAAACTGAAAATCGTCGACCTCAAGGATCACGAGGTGCTGCGCAGTGGCGAGTCTTCGGTCGTGGCGATCCTCGATGTCTGGGAGCACGCCTACTATCTGAAATACCAGAACAAGCGGCCTCAATTCATCGAAGCTTTCTGGAATGTGGTCGACTGGCCAGCCGCGGAAGAACGGTTTGCGGACAGCAAGCTCGCAACTGCGGTGTAGGATACATCTGACTGCGGTACAGCCCGTATGCCGGACAGGCGCAGCACCTCACAAAGGTAGACTTTGCACATGCACGAGATAACTCAACAAGTTGTGGAGACTTCCCGGCCCATGAATCGCACCAGAGTCATGATCGTCGACGATCACATGGTAGTTCGGGCCGGCCTTCGAACGATGATCAATGGTCAGCCGGATCTTTCGGTAGTCGCCGAAGCGGGTTCTGGCCGTGAAGCAATGGAACAGCTGAGACAACACACTATCGATGTGTTGCTGCTGGATCTGTCGCTGCCAGACGTATCTGGCCTCGATGTGCTCAAGCACGCCAAGGCTCACTACGAGTCGGTCGGCGTACTGATCCTCTCAGCGTTCCCTGAAGCACAGTATGGCCTCAATGTACTGCGTGGCGGCGCCAGCGGTTTCGTCGGCAAAGGCACGGAAGAGTCCGAATTGTTCCGCGCCATACGCACGGTCGCACGTGGCGGGCGCTATGTAGGCCCCGAACTTGCAGACCTGCTGGTCGCCGGCGTCCGCGGCGATCCGAATGCGCCGTTGCACAGCATCCTGTCCGAGCGCGAGTTCCAGATTTTCTGCAAGCTCGCCCAGGGTGAATCCGTCTCCGAGATCGCCAACCGTCTTTTCCTCAGTGTCAAGACGGTCAGCACCTACCGCAGTCGTATCCTGGAAAAGATGTCCATGAAGAGTAATGCTGACATCACCACCTATGCGCTGAGGAATAATCTCGTCCAATAGCTAGCCATTTGGCGCCACGGATGAGGCGATGCACCCTTCTCTCCAACCGGCCTCCGGCATATCGGCGGACACCAAACGCCACAGTTCGAGCGACTCGGTGCGTCCCAATGGCGCGCCGGGCAAGCCATTGCGAATCCTGCTCGTAGAGGATTCGCCGCTGCTGCGCAGCCGTCTCGAGAGCATGCTGTCGCAATACCCGGCGTTCAAGGTGACCGGGCTTGCCTCGGCAGAAGCTGAGGCCGTGGAACAGCTCGACTCCGTGCCCTATGACGCCATCGTCGTCGATGTGGAGCTGCGCCCCGGCAGCGGCATCGGTGTCATTCGCGCGGCTCGCGCCCGCAATCGTGACAAGGGCGATGGCGCACACGTGTGGATCATCGTGCTGACCAATTACGACCTGCCTACGGTGCGCGAACGCTGCATGGCAGCCGGCGCCGATCATTTCCTCGATAAGATGCGCGAGATCGATCAGCTCATGCCGATCTTGCTGCAGATCTCGGGACGTAAACCCTGAGTCGATTGCCCTGGCCGGCTTTCGCCTGCGCATCCATGGTGCCGCCGGCGCCCACCATTCGGTGACGCATGCTCGGCGTGGTGCGCGCCAGGTCGGTGTCCATGAGTTTTCCGTCGTCGCCTAACAGCATGACGTAGCCATCGCCTTCCGGCTCGATCACCAGCTCCACGTGCCGGGCGCCGCCGCGCGTGATGATGTTGGCCAGCGCTTCCTGGGCAACGCGGAACAGGGTGAGCTGCGCCACCGGGTCAAGATCCAGATTGTCTTCCGGCACCGTCGCCACGCATTCGATGCCGGCGCGCGTGCAATGCTCGTCGAAGTGACTGCGCAATGCCACCGCCAGGCCAAAGTGATCGAGCAGCGAGGGACGCAGATTCTCGACCACACGGCGTTTGAGCAACATCGCCTGGTTGAGCATCTGCATGACGGAATTGACCTTCTCGGTGCTCTCGGCGTCGAACGAGCCCCCCAGGCGCGCGACCAGCCACGACATGTCCATCTTCGCCGCCGTGATCAGGCCGCCAAGCTCGTGATGCAGCTCCTTGGCGAGCTCGGCGCGCTCCGTTTCCGCCAGGCGCAGAAGGTGGGTAGAAAGGGTCGAAAGCTCTTCGGTGCGCGCGGCCACGCGCGTTTCGAGTTCCCGCTCCCGTTGATCATCGGATTCCTGCATGTCGACCCACTGGCCCGCATCCGGGCCGTTGTTGCCAGGGATCAATCTTTCGGTAAATCCTCGAGCAAATCAACGAGGTCTTCAGCGTGTTCTTCTTCCTGGGCCAGGA
>JBDTSV010000126.1:0-10809 GCA_039930985.1 Pseudomonadota bacterium | reverse complement strand
CTTCGTCGCGCATCTTCAGTACCGCGTTCTCGAACACGATGTTGCCGGTGGCGCCGGCGACCGATTCGAGCGCTTCGACCAGCGGCACGCCAGCGGCGAACATGGTCGACAGGGTACGCGCGAAACGCGCGATGGCCGACTTAAAGAGGATGGGGCCGACGATAGGTAGTTTGAGCATGGCGCGATCGAGCCATTCGCGCATGGCCTTCGAGCGCTTCTGGAAATAGAAGAACGTCCACACCGCGCCAGCGATCACCAGGCCGAAGAAGATGCCGTTGTCCTGCAACCAGCGCGACAGGCTGATGACGAACTGGGTGAACGCCGGCAGGTCTGCGCCGAATCCCTTGAACAGGCTTTCGAACTGCGGAATCACGAAGATGAGCAGGATGATCGTGACGATGATGGCGACGGCCAACACCGCCGACGGATAGAAGAGCGCTTTCTTGACCTTCTTCTTCAGGGCCTCGGTTTTTTCCTTGTACGTCGCGATCTTGTCGAGCAAGGTTTCGAGCGCACCGGCCTGTTCACCCGCCTCGACCAGGTTCACGAACAGATCGTCGAAATACAGCGGATGCTTGCCGAGCGCCTCGTGCAGTGACGTGCCGCCCTCGACGTCCTGCTTGATATCGAGGATCAACTTCTGCATGGCAGGTTTGTCGTTGCCATTGCCGACGATTTCGAATGACTGAACCAGCGGAATACCGGCAGCCAGCATGGTAGCCAGCTGCCGGCTGAACACGGCGATGTCTTCGGGTTTGACCTTGCCGCCGGCCTTGAACGCAGATGACTGCTTTTTTACGCGACTGACGGCAATGCCCTGGCGGCGCAGGTCGGCACGCAGTGCGTTTTCATCGGGCGCAAGGCTCTTGCCGGAGACCCGGTTGCCTTTCTTGTCCATGCCGGACCAGGAATAGGGGACGTCGCGCTTGATGCCTTTCGCGTTGGAGCTAGCTACAGCAGTTGCCATGAGTTCAGTGTCCTTATTCGATGGTGACGCTGTTGACTTCTTCGATGCTCGTCATGCCTTGCTTGACCTTCTCGAGCCCGGCACGACGCAAGTCCCACACGCCTTCTTTCGCGGCCTGGTCGGAAATGTCGATGGCATTGCCGCCTTCCATGATGATGCGGCCGATCGCCTCTGTAACTGGCATGACCTGGTAGATGCCGACGCGACCCTTGTAGCCGTCGCTGCAGGCCGAGCAACCCTTGGCGCCCATGATCTTGATGCCGGCGCGGACGTCGGCTTCCTGAAAGCCTTCCTTGAGCAGAGCTTCGGCGGGCACCTCCACGACAACCTTGCACTGCGGGCAAAGCCTGCGCGCGAGGCGCTGCGCAATGATGAGACTGACCGAGGTCGCGATGGCGTAGGGCTTCACGCCCATGTCGACGAGACGCGTGAGCGTCTGCGGAGCATCGTTGGTGTGCAAGGTGGACATGACCAAGTGACCGGTCTGTGCGGCCTTGATGGCGATTTCCGCCGTCTCGAGGTCACGAATTTCGCCGACCATGACGACGTCCGGATCCTGACGAAGGAACGCACGCAACGCGGCGGCGAACGTGAGGCCGACCTTGTTGTTCACGTTGACCTGGTTGACGCCGGGCAGGTTGATTTCCGCCGGGTCTTCCGCGGTCGAGATGTTGGTGTCTTCGCGGTTGAGGATGTTGAGGCCGGTGTACAGCGACACGGTCTTGCCCGAGCCCGTCGGGCCCGTGACGAGAATCATGCCTTGCGGCTTGGCGAGGTTCTTTAGATAGATCTCGCGCTGGAACGGCTCGTAGCCCAATGAGTCGATGCCCAGCATGGCCTGCGAAGGATCGAGAATACGGCAGACGATCTTCTCGCCGAACAGGGTGGGGCAGGTGCTCACGCGGAAGTCGATGGCGCGAGTCTTCGACAATTTCATCTTGATGCGGCCGTCCTGCGGCACGCGGCGTTCGGCGATGTCGAGGCGCGACATGACCTTGAGGCGTGCCGACAGCTTCATGGCGAGCTGCACCGGCGGCTGCGCGACTTCCTTCAGGATGCCGTCCATGCGCAGGCGGATGCGGTACATTTTTTCGTACGGCTCGAAATGGATGTCCGAGGCGCCGCGGCGGATGGCGTCTAACAACAACTTGTTGACGAAGCGCACGATGGGCGCGTCTTCGATGTCATCGCGGGAAACTCCCGCGCCTTCCATGTCTTCATCGCCACCGCTGACGTCGAGGTTTTCGAGGTCGAAGCCGGTTTCGTCGTCGGCGAGATTCGGCATGGCCGTGTCGGCCTGCTCGACGGCCTTGTCGATGGCCTTCTGCAGCTTGTCATCTTCGACGACCACCGCCTCGATGCCCATGCCGGTCTGGAACTTGATCTCGTCGATGGCATGTAGATTGGTCGGATCCGCGACGCCGAGGAACAGACGCTTGCCGCGGCGATAGAGCGGCAGACAACGATGCTTTTGCAGCAGCTTGTCGTGGACTAGTTTGACGATCTCGAGATCGACCTGATGCGAATCCAGGTCGTAAAGCGGTACGCCGAATTCGGCCGAAGCGGCGATGGCGATGTCGCGCGCTTTGGCGGCGCCGGCGGAAATGAGCTGGGTGACGAAGCTCGCCTTGCGATCCTTGGCTGCCTGCAAGGCGGTGAGCATGGCGGCTTCTTCGACCACGCCATCCTGAACGAGTCGCTGCGGCAAGCCGCCGAGACCCGATCGATTGCCGCCGAGTGCTAGAGATGCGTTGTCGTTCATGTGGTTACGTGCGAGCGACCAAACCCGCTGCGGCCCCTAGTCTACCCAAGGAGCACAGGCAGGCAATTGTTAAATCTGGGTCAATGGTCGCATATGCAGAGCCCCAATCTGCGTGATCGGACTCCCAAAAGAGGAAGCCCCTCCGGAGAGGGGCTTCCTGATCAACATCGATTCGAGGCGATTAGCCGCGGCACTCTGCCGGGCGGAACTTCTGCAGAACCGAACCACCAGCGCCCGTGGTCTGGAACGCGGTGCCACCACCGGTGCCGATGCCACTCGGAAGCGTCTTGCTGCCGCACTGCCAGGCAACGTCACCGTTGTTGCTGACGCCAGCCGTCAACAGCAGGGTCTTGCTCTGGATCGCGGTCGCGGCCGGCGCGCCGGCGCGGAACGTAACCGTAATCACGTTGTTGACGACCCCGACGCTGTCGACGTACTTGCCCTGGATGTTGGCAGCGACGCCAAGACCGGCAATGTTGTTGTCAGCCGGCCAGCCGCCGTTCGCACTGTAGCTTTCCGACACAGCGGCCTTCGCGGCACCCGCCATGTTCAGACCTTCGGTGACCTGCGCGCGGGTCGTGTAATCCTGGTAAGCCGGGATGGCGATAGCGGCGAGAATGCCGATGATCGCCACCACGATCATCAGTTCGATGAGCGTAAAGCCCTTTTGAACAGACTTCATGTAGATATCTCCAAAAGCAGGGTGGTGGAAAAAAGAAGCCCCTCCTAGGAGGGGCTTCCTGATCAACATCGATTCGAGGCGATTAGCCGCGGCACTCTGCCGGGCGGAACTTCTGCAGAACCGAACCACCAGCGCCCGTGGTCTGGAACGCGGTGCCACCACCGGTGCCGATGCCACTCGGAAGCGTCTTGCTGCCGCACTGCCAGGCAACGTCACCGTTGTTGCTGACGCCAGCCGTCAACAGCAGGGTCTTGCTCTGGATCGCGGTCGCGGCCGGCGCGCCGGCGCGGAACGTAACCGTAATCACGTTGTTGACGACCCCGACGCTGTCGACGTACTTGCCCTGGATGTTGGCAGCGACGCCAAGACCGGCAATGTTGTTGTCAGCCGGCCAGCCGCCGTTCGCACTGTAGCTTTCCGACACAGCGGCCTTCGCGGCACCCGCCATGTTCAGACCTTCGGTGACCTGCGCGCGGGTCGTGTAATCCTGGTAAGCCGGGATGGCGATAGCGGCGAGAATGCCGATGATCGCCACCACGATCATCAGTTCGATGAGCGTAAAGCCCTTTTGAACAGACTTCATGTAGATATCTCCAATAGGTTCGTGGTGTAAACAAAGATCAGCGGCATTGCTGCCTGCTGACGGAGAAGTGCAATCGACGTGCCAGAAACATGCAACTCGCCAAAGTACTGAAATCCAATGAATTCATGCAGTGGCTGTGCCGGCACTTTTACTTAGCATCGTCACTCCCTGACGACTATCGTGGCAATTCGCGTCACAAGGTGACGCAATTTGTCAGCTCTTGTCGCCGCGATCCTCGTGGTACTCGTCTTCGGCGTTGATCGACCAGATCGCATGTTTGTCGGCGCTGCCAGCCACGATGCAATCGACCGCAGCCTTGGCGGCCAGCATCGAGTGATCCTGGTTGTTGTAGCGGTGCATGCCGTTACGGCCAACCGGAAACACATTGCGCCACTCATCGAGAAAATCGCGCACCGCGCCGATGCCGCTGTACGCGCCGAAGTACGCCGGGTAAGCCTTGCGAACGCGGACCACCGTTCCATCCAGAACGTCGGCGAGGTCGATCAGGCCGATCTTGGCGAGCTCGCGCGCCGCGAAATCGAGGAAAGCCGCGTCCGTCATCGACCAGAGTGCGTCGCCCTCATTGCAGAAATATTCCAGACCCAGCCACACCGTGTCCGGATCCGCGACGAGAAACGGACTCCAGTTGTTGAAAACCTGCAGTCGCCCGAGTTTGACGTCGGGTTCCTGCACATAAATCCAGTTGTCGGGAGGCATGGTACTCGTCGGGTCGTCGCCACCCGTCGGAAGCATGCGTTTGACCAGCAGCCCCACGGTGATGAAGTCGCGGTACGGCAGCTGGTCCGCAGTGCGCGCGATCTTCTCGTCCTCCGGTTTGAGCATCGCGATGAGCTCCTTGATGGGCAGCGTCGACACGAAGTGATCGCAGTCGATGCGCTGGTGATCGCCGGATTGCTCGTCGCGAACCGTCACTGCCTCGACCCGGCGGTCGCGCGTGTGCAGCTCCACGACCCGCTGTCGCAATCGCACTTCGCCGCCGCCTTCGATCACGCGTCGCGTGGCCTCTTCCCACATCTGCCCCGGCCCGAACTTCGGATAGAGGAATCGCTCGATGAGACTGGTTTCCACGCTCTTCTGCCGCGTGTCCGCCGAGGAACGGAAAGGCTTCAGCAGTGCATGGCCGATCGCCTTGGTGATCGACAGCCCCTTGATCCTTTGCGCCCCCCATTCCGCCGAGATCTCCGAACACGGAACTCCCCAGACTTTCTCCGTGTAGTCCTTGAAGAATGTGCTGTAGAGCCGCCAGCCGAAGCGGTTGACGAGGAAGTCTTCGAGCGTCGTTTCCGGGCTGCGTTGCAGCAGCCGCGACCTGATGTAGCTCAGGCCGACAGCCGTCGTGTACAGCGGACCCAAGTTGCGCAGCGTGGCCAGGTTCATCTTGAGCGGATAGTCGAAGAATCGCCGCCGGTAGAAAATGCGCGACAGCCGCGAGCGCACCAGCATCACGCGATCCGCGTCGAGCGGCGCGTTCCCGGCCGCGCGAAATTCGCTGCGCTGACCCTGGTAGGCGAGTTCGAGCGCGCCTTGCGCCTGATCGGGGGCCACCGGCAGCAGCTGCTGCCACCAGTTCATGACCCAGTCGGACTTCGAGAAAAAGCGATGGCCACCGATATCCATGCGGTTGCCGCGGTAGTTGATGGTCTTGGAGATGCCGCCCACCTGCGCATCGGCCTCGATGACGACGGGACGAACGTCGGAGCTCCTGAGCAGCTCGACCGCGGTAGTTAGACCGGCGGGGCCGGCGCCGGCGATGAGGGCGATTTTCTGCATGCGCCGGGCTTAAGGGTCGATGGCGAACACGCGCGAGTACGCGGTGTGCGGCGGGGTGGGATAGGTGAGTTCTGCCAGCAGCCGAAAGTGCGCCGGCAGGTGGTCCTGGTCCGCATGCAACAGCTCTTTCACCAGGGGCGGGTCGATCAGCATGGGATGATCTTCCGGTGCGATGATCCAGCGACCATCGGGACGCGAGACGAACAAGGTGTCGCGCCTGATGAAGGCGTAGCGCAGTAACGGATTGCGCTGGGGTACGTCCGTCGCGGACAGCTTCAGCAGTTCGTCCTCTTCGTGGTTCTTGGCAATGTCCGACGGCGTCAGCAGAAAAGCGCTACCGATGACGGCGCACTTGGTATGGAACCGCAGGTAGTTCCCATCCATGGAATTGGCGAGCACCACGCCGGGCGCGTTGGCGCAGGCGTCGGCAAGTTTTGAATATAGAGCGCGAGTGAGCTCGTAGTCGCCATCGCCGCCGACGAACTGGCGTCCGAACACCCGCGGCACCGCCACGGCGTGCGCGCCGACGATGATCAATGCGACGACCGACCAGGTGACGGCCGGTTTCACCGGCACGCGCAGGATGCTCTCGTCGATGAGCAGCAGCAGCGGCAGATAGAGCGCGTACGAGCCGAGATAGTGAAGCCGGGTTTGTGCGACCAGCATGGCGAGCCCGAACAGCGAGGCGATCCAGAACAGCACACGCTCCGCCTGCCGTTCCTGGCGCAGCCTGAGCACGCAGACAACCACTACCAGTGGCAGAAACAGCAGCAAGTGACTGTACCGGCCGAAAATCGATTCCCAGGTGAGACCGAGCCGAAGCTGATCGAGAATCGAGCGCGTCTCCATGATGTCGCCCATTCCCTCGACATTGCCGGCGAAGAATTCACTGGCGCGAAGCGCCGCGCCGACGATCGGCACCGCCAACAAGGCGCATAGAACGACTGCCGCGATGAGCGAATTGCGGCTGCGCCGCACGCGCCAGAGGAAGACGCACATCGCAGCGCTGCAGAACGCGATGTACACCTGGAACCACGAGAGGGTGAGGTAATCGAAACGTCCCTGTTGCAAGGGCAGCGAAGGCAGCGCGACGGCCAGCGTGCTGACCAGCAAGGTTCCGGCGAATACCGGTGTGGTTGCGGGCAGGCGGTCGCCGCGCAGCCACAGCAGCGCGAGCGCCCCGAGCAGCGGCAATTGAAGGATGAACTCCGCCGTATGCACCGCGGGCGCGATGCCGAGGACCAGCGCTGCGGCCACCGCCTGAGCCCTGGACTCGGGTTTCGCCAGCCAGGCCATCGACGCGGCCAGCGCGCCCATGACCAGCATGTGTTCGGCGAAATGGTGGTCGATGTTGCCGACGGCGTACAGCCCCTGGCTGAGTGGAAACAGCGCGGTGGCGAGCAGCGCCAGTCCAGTCGCGGGCAGGCTGAGCCGTAACGATCTGCACACTGCTACGACTAACAACAATGTGATGGGAAACGCGAGCACCGGCACGTGGGCGATGACGGCCAATCCGTCGCTACCCAGGCCGAGCGCGCGTGCCGCACGCACGATCAGGCTGACGAGATAGTCGTAGCCCCACGGCCAGGAAATCAGCGCGCCGTCCGGCGCATGAATCAGTGGATCGAATTGGTAGAACGCAGCCGGATCGGCGACCGCGTCGAGGATCCGGCGCGCGTGATAGAAAGAATCGGGTCCGACGGGCAGGTAGTGACCGTCGGCGAGCGAGGCCCGGATGGGTGCGAGGTCGATGACCAAGCCAATGACACTGGCCAGAATCCACAGAACCGCCAGCCTGAACGCAACCGTCATGCTGGCGTTCCGGCCCGCGACGGATGCCGAATCGGAATTAATGCGATTGATCACTGGAGTTGGTGCCCCGGCATCGGCCCGGAAAATGTGTGCAGCCTTGTGGCACGGCGCCTGTTCATAGGCAAGTGCACTTCAAGCCCCCGGAGGAATCGCAGGCTCGTGCCTGCTTCGCGTGAACAGCAGATGTTTGCGCAACAGGAAATTCACACCGAATGTCAGGCAAGCACTGAGCGCCTTGGCAACCAGCAGCGGTGCCGCGGCCGCGCCAACCGCCAGCGCCATGACCGCGGTATTGATGGCGAGTCCCACGAGACCGAGTGCCACGAACGCGGTGCCTTCGACGGTTCTTGCCTGAAGGCGACGTTGCGTGAACACGAAACGGATCGACAGCAGGTACGCGACCACGCCGCCGGCGAGAAATGAAATCGTCGCAGCCGTCAGGTAGTAGACGCGCCCGCGGCTGACCAGCAGCCACAGCAAACCAACATCGACCGCAAATGCGCAGACCGACACGAGCCCATAGCGAACCAGCTCGCGGAAGTTGATCGGAAGAAATTGCATCACTTGCCGATGGTGGGCAAAGAGGGTGTCGCGGCCGACCAAACCGAGCCGAAGCGATCGCGGTAAACGGCGCTATAGGACGGAAAATGTCGGTTGATGGCCGCGGTACAAGCGCCGGTGCCATAGTCGATCATTCGCACCACATCGTCGCGCAGGAAAGGATCGTTCTGCACGAGATCGAGCGGGTAGAAGCCGATGCCGGTCAGGACGACGATTCGCGGTTCGGTGCCGCCGTAGCGCGGTAACTGACCGAGATGATTCGCCATGAATTCACCGATCTGTGACGCGCGCAGCCCGACGCCGGCAAACAGGCTCAGCAGTGCACACGCGACCACGTACGCGCGGAGGTCCGCCGAGCCCGCAGGCGACGATTCTCCTGCCGGGACGAAGAGAAAAGCGGTGCCGAGGAGTGGCAACACCAACCAGGCCGAATGGAAATAGCGGAAGCCCCAGCCGTGGCCCTGGTCAGGCCAGAAGAAAAGATAGCCCACGAACGTGAGGAGGCCGCAGGCAGCCAACGCTGCGAAACGGGAGTCGGAGCGCCTTCGCCGCGCCCCTGCCACCGCCAGCACGATCAAACACGGCGAGGCCCACAGGAGCACTTTTGCAAGGCCGACCAATCGGGCATACAGCAGCGGCCAGGACGGCAAAACAAACGCGGATGTCAGACTTTCGAGGGTTCCGGCGTTTGCGGCCACGGGACTGCCGCTGTGGGTCAGCTCGCCGGAGTGCAGGAACCAGCCGATTCCGAGCACGATAGACAATGGTAGATAGCCCGCCCAGAGCACGGCGAGATGAGCAAACGGGCGCTCGCGCCGCGCGAGCCAGACGAACCACGGCACGGCAAACAGGATGTGCGGCACCGGGTTGTGCAGTGTCAACGCGATCGAGCCGACGATGCCAGCCACGAAAAGACGACGGAAGGATGGCTCGAGCACCAGCAGCGCGAAGAGGGCGTTCGCGCACATGTGCGAGGTCATCGAGTAATACGAGATGCCATCGGCAAAAAAGACCGGTGACGCCAGCGTGAGCAGGGTAACGAAGCCGGCGGCCTCCACGTTGTCGAACAGGCGCAGGGCGAGCCGGTTGAGCACGATGATCGTGATGCCGGACAACACCGGGTTGCACACCCAGGGAACGCCCAGCATCGTGAACGGCGTGAGCAGGAGCGCAAACGATGGCCAGTAGGCCGACGAGACTTCGCCGGTGCTTTTCGACACATTCAGAAAGGTGTTTTGGTCGCTGACGGGAACGAGGCAATTCAGGAGATCGAGGGGAAATTTTCCGGCCAGGTGCCCCGTTGCGAACACCCGGCTCTGAAAAAACGGCGCGTACTCGTCCATCGACAGCGGCTGGTTGCGATAAATGAACAGCGTGCCGAGCGCCAGAATGATTGTGACGACCAAGCCGACCAGGATCGGATGTTCGCCCAGCAAACGCAGCACGCGGTCGAATCCGCCCCACCGGGGAACGAACAGCGCCAGCAGCAGCAGCGCGAGCGCCAACTGCGCGGCGCGGTAATCGAAGACCGAGAACAGCACGAAGAAGATGGGCGACAGTCCGCCAGTGTCCGTGGCGACTCGAAGGTGCTGTATCCAAAGCACGCATCCGGCAGCCAGTAGAGCACTGACGATGAGAACCGCGCGGACATCGAAGCTTCGTCCTACCGGTAGATTGGCGAAGAGGCTTTTTCGCGCAGCCTTGTGTGCTTCTTGAATCATCGTGGGGTCAGCTTTGGTGGAATATGAGCAGGTTCGAGCCCGCCCCTTTTCTGGCAACACGGCTGCAATTCAGGCGAATTCAACCCCTGCATTATGTCGCCAACCCGATTCTGGCATGCGTGACATCGCGCACGGTCGGCGAACTTTTTCACGGAGTGGCGGTTGACGGGAGAATGGCGAAAACGCGCGCGAAGTTTGTGCCTGGGTTGTTCGAATAGGGGATGTTGATTTCCAGGCGAAAGCGCGGAGGCAGTTGCTTCGGATCCGAATCAAGGAGCTCCCTGACAAGCGGCTGGGTTATCACGCCGGGGTAATCCGGCGGCGCGAGCTCGAGGTAGCCTTCCGGGTCGCTTATGAACATCGCATTGCGATGGACGAAGACGTACGCAATCGAGGGGTGCATCTCGAGCACTTTCGCAGCCGGTGCATGCATGAGCGCGTCGACTTCAGCGAATTTTTTCACGTCCTGTTCAGTGACGAGAAAGTTGTTGGCGATCACCTTGCAGTCGGTGTGAAACCGGATGTAGTGGCCGTCGAATGCGTTGACCAGCATGACGCCCGGGCGATCGCGGCACAGATTCCCGAGCTGCGGAAACAGGCGATGGATCATCATGTAGCTGCCATCGCCGGCCAGTATTTGTCTGCCGAAGAATCGCGTGCGGACGGCCGGCGAGAATGCGACCGCGAAGGCCACGGCCAACACTGACCAGCCGACCGCAGGCTTGAATGCGCCGCGGCGAAGATACCCGTCTGCGACCACCAGCAAAGGCATGAAGATCGCGAAGGATCCGAAGTAGTGAAGCCGCAGCTGTGCCAATAGCAGCAGCAACCCGGTGGCGCTCGTCACCCAGAACAGGAACCGGGTGGTGTCGATCTCGCGCCACGCCATGAAAAGGCTCATGAGCATCATGAGCGGCGCGATGAAAAGCA
>JBDTSV010000125.1:0-19738 GCA_039930985.1 Pseudomonadota bacterium | reverse complement strand
GGTTACGCCACCACTCTTGGTGGCGGCCACCACCGGCGGCTTCCCCCACCCCCGGTACTAACTACCGAAGAGCGCGCGCCGACGCGCCGGCCGGCTGCCATTTTCTCCTTCTGATCAGGCACTTGCGAGTGCCCGAAACGCGTCCGACCGCGGCTGGCACGGCCATTGCTCTATGTCTCCCGTGAAGAGTTTTAACCCCCACAGGAGAAATGAAATGTCGAACCGCAATTCCCTTTACATGCTCGCCGTGACGTCCGCGCTTGCGGTCGCTGGCGCCGCTACTGGCAGCGTCGCCATGGCCGCCGACGGCGACATGGAGCAGTGCGCCGGAATCATCAAGGCGGGCAAGAACGACTGCGCCACCGCCACCAACGCCTGCCATGGCCACGCCGAGAAGGACGCAAGTCCGGAAGCGTGGATCTACCTGCCGAAAGGCACCTGCGAGCGCCTCGATGGCGCGCGCGTGGTCAAGGTCGTCGACCCGAGCCCGAAGAAATAAAGCGAACCGGCCCCGGGTCTACTCCGGGGCCGGGAACCAAGGAACCCTCATGAAAGCGCCCGCTAACTACTCCACTTCCCGCGGCACCGTCGCACAGCGCGGCTGGTTGCCGGCGGCGGCTGCCACCCCGCGGACGCTCGACCTGGCGCATTGGCAGTCGCGCGCCGCGCGCGGCCACACCTGGAACAGCGGTGCGGCATTGAAACGAAGGGGAAACGCGTGAAGACACTGCAACGCACCTGGGCGATCGTTCTGGCGGCCGGCGACGGCACGCGGCTCGCGAGCCTCACCACCGACGAACACGGCAACTCCGTGCCGAAGCAGTTCTGCTCGCTCGATGGCGGCAGCTCGCTGTTGCACGATGCCATGCAGCGCGCCCGTCATGTGGCGCCGCGCGAACGCGTCTGCGTCATCGTCGCCGACCACCACCGCCGCTACTGGCAGTCGGCGCTCCGGGCGCTGCCTTCGAGCAACGTCATCGTGCAGCCGCGCAATTGCGGCACGGCGAATGGCGTGCTGCTTGCCACCCTCAGGATCCTCGAAAGTGATCCGCTGGCGCGCATCGTGTTCCTGCCCGCCGATCACTATGTGCGCGATGAAGCGGCACTGGCTGGCGCGTTGCGCGAAGCCGCGACGCTGCTCACGCGCACACCCGACGAACTGCTGCTGCTCGGTATCGAACCCGAAGAAGCCGATCCCGAACTTGGCTACATCCTGCCGGGCGCGGACAGTGGCGAGAAGCTGCGCGGCGTGCGCAGCTTCGTCGAGAAGCCGCAGCTCTCCGTCGCCCGCCAGCTCGTCAAACAAGGCGCGTTGTGGAACAGCTTCATCTTCGCGGCCCACGGGCCGACCTTGTTAGGCATGATCCGCGCCGCCTGCCCGGAGAACGTGGAGCGCATGGAAACGGCGCTGGCACGTGATGTGCGCATTGGTGCCCGCTCGACCGGGCTCGAAGAGGTGTACGAAGACCTGCCCTCGGTTGATTTTTCGCGCGGCGTCATGCAAGGCGCGGAAAGCCTGCTGCGTGTCATCACGGCGCCAGCCTGCGGCTGGAGCGATCTTGGCACGCCGCGTCGCGTCGCCGAAGCGCTCAAGCGTTTCGAACCAATGACGACGCGCCACCCGGTGCTCTTCGCCATGCCGGCCTTCATCAACCTGGCTGCGCAACACGCGCGGCTGGCGATGGCGGGCTGAGAACCTCCATGAAACATCTGCCGGTAATCAGTGGCCTCGTGTCGGCTGTCCTTGCAGTCTCCCCCGGAACTGCATTTTCAGCCGACACGGCCACGCACTCCGAACTCACGCTCGAAGGCGCGCATCGCGCCGTTGCCGCCGCCTTCGCCTATGCGCGCGGACACGCCGCGCCCGGAGGTGCCGTTGCGGTCGTCGATGCAGGTGGCCACACGATTCTCGTCGAGCGCCTCGATGGCACCTTCCCCGCCGGAGCCGACATCTCGATGGGCAAGGCGCGCACCGCGGTGATGTTCAGGCGGCCGACGCGCGGCATCGAAGAGACGATCAACAAGGGTCGCGACGCGATGATCCCCCTCGCTGCGATCACCTGGTTCACGCCGCTTCAGGGCGGCATCCCGATCACCGTGAACGGCGAAATCGTCGGCGGCATCGGTGTCAGCGGCGCCTCGAGTGCCCAGCAGGATGAAGAAATCGCGATCGCGGGTGCACAGGCGCTCGCGACGCCTGCGGTGACGAAGGTCGAGCTGCGCAAAGCGGCGGACGTCAAAGCGGCATTCGCACAGGGCGAGACCGGCGCGACACTCGTCGATGGCGGCGCGTTTCGCGTAGCGGCGAGCCGCCGGGACGGGGTGGGCCAGGCCGAGCTGCATGCCATCGACACCGACATCTTCTACGTGCTCGAGGGCCACGCGACGGTGATCGTCGGCGGCGAGATCGTCGACGGCAAGGAAACCGCGCCGAACGAAATCCGCGGCGCCAGGATCAAGGGTGGCGAGGAACGCGAGATCAGCGCGGGCGACGTGCTCACGATCCCGCGCGGCACTCCGCACTGGTTTCGCAGCGTCAAGACGCCGTTTCGCTACTACGTCGTCAAGAGCGTTTCGGGAACCTGACATGACGACCGTCTTCCGCATCGCCATCGTCACCCCGTTCGCGATCATCGCGTTTGCGGCCTTCGCCGCCGCGCTCCTGATCGAGTGGTTAGGCGACCTGGCGCGTACCTGCCCTGATTCGGAGAAAACCTCGTGAAGACCCTGCTCCATTCCACTCTCGCGCTGCTCTCGCTGCTGACCCTGCGCGCGCAGGCCGCCGACGATGTGCTCGCGGGCGTGAACCTCATGGATGTATCGGAGGCGGCGCAGGTCCAGGCCGGCTGGCGCTACAGCGACGCACAAGTCGTTGCGACTCGCTTCCTCGCGGTGGGCGCCGACGGTCAGCCGTCGGGCACGTCCAACGACACACAGACCATCGAGCCGCGCGCGGGCCGCGCGGAGTTCGATGACACAGGTTGGGCGGTCATTTCGCCCGACTCCCTGAAGCAACGTCGCGGCAATGGTCGCGTCTCCTTCAACTGGTACCGCCTGTCGCTGACGCTGCCGGAATCCATCAACGGCGTCGACGTGTCGGGCAAGACGGTCTGGTTCGAGACGCGCCTCGATGACTACGCCGAAATCTGGGTAAATGGCGAGATCGGCCGCGGTTACGGCCAGGTGGGCGGCTCGGTGGTGTCGGGCTGGAATGCGCCGAACAGGGTAGTCGTTGCCCGCAATGCGCGGCCGGGACAGAAGATCCAGGTGGCCGTGTTCGGCATGAATGGCCCGATCTCGGATGCGCCCACTAACTACATATTTTTTCACGAGGCACGCCTCGAACTCGTGGCCGGCCCGGCCGGGCCCGTGGCCGTGGCGCCGCATGAAGTGAACGTCCATATCGAGCGCGTTGATCCCGCCATCAACGCCATCGTGCCGCTCAACGCCAAGCTGTGGAAACTGGCTGAGGGCTTTCGCTTCACCGAAGGCCCGGTGTGGGTGCGCGACGGCAGCTATCTGCTGTTCAGCGATCCGAACAGCAACCGGATCTACCGGTACTCCGATGAATCGGGCCTGTCTGTGTTCCGCGAGCACAGCGGCTACGACGCGGTGGATATCGCCGAGTATGGTCAGCCGGGATCGAATGGCCTCACGCTCGACGCCAGCGGCCGCCTCACCCTCGACGAGCACGGTCGACATCGCGTCAGCCGGCTCGAGCGCGACGGTTCCGTCACCGTGCTGGCCAACAGCTACCAGGGCAAGCGCCTCAACAGCCCGAACGACCTCGTCTATCGATCCGATGGCACGGTGTATTTCACCGATCCGCCGTTCGGCCTGCCGAAGTTCGACGCTGACCCGCGCAAGGAACTCGCTTTCAGCGGCGTGTTCCGCGTGACTCCCGCCGGCAAGATCTCGCTGCTCACGCAGGAATTTACCGGACCGAACGGCATCGCCTTCTCGCCCGACGAGAAGACGCTGTACGTCGGCAACTGGGATCCGGCCGTCAAGGTGGTGAAGAAATATCCCGTGCACCGCGACGGCTCAATCGGCGCGGGCGAAGTATTCATCGATCTGACCCGGCGAATTCCCGGCGATGAAGCGCTGGACGGCATCAAGGTGGACAAGCTCGGCAATGTCTATCTATCGGCGCCGGGCGGCGTCTGGTTGTTTGATTCCTCAGGCAAGCACCTCGGCACCATCACCGCGCCTTCGCCGGTACACAACTTTGCCTGGGGCGGACCCGATGGCAAGACTCTGTATCTCTGTGCGCGCAGCAATCTCTACCGCATTCCCCTGCTCGTCGAAGGGGTGCGCCCGTGATTTCCATTTTCGCATCCGGTGACGGCAGTGATCGCTGCACCTGCCCCTGTGCTTCTCCGTCACCCCACGGCACCGCCGTCACCGGAGTGCGATATGGCTTCTGAATCCCGACTGCCGCGAGAGTCGTTCGCCGTGCCCGAGGCCGCGATCGGCCGCGAATGGCTGGTGACGAATGGCCTCGGCGGATTCGCCGCCGGCACCGTCGCCCTCGCCAATACTCGCCGCTATCACGGCCTGTTGGTGGCGAGCTTCAAGCCGCCCGTCGACCGACTCGTGCTGGTTTCGAAAGTGGATATCTCGGTTCGCTATCGTGGCGAAGACTATTCGCTGACCAGCAACGAATTCGTCGATGGCACGCTGGGCGGCAACGGCTTCCGCCATCTGCAGTCGTTCGAACAGGACGGACAGATTCCGCTGTGGACTTTCGCGGTCGCCGATGCGCTGATCGAATTGCGCATCTACGCGATGCAGGGCGAGAACACTAGCTATCTTCGGCTGCGCGTACTGGCGGCGACGGCACCGTTGGCGTTCGAGCTCACGCCGCTGTGCGCCTATCGCGACTACCACTCGCACATGCAGGGTGGCTGGTCGTTGGGCGTCGAAGCGCAGCCGCGCGCGGTGACCGTTCGCGCCTTCGATGGCGCGCATCCCTATCACCTGCGCTGCGACCGGGGCGCATTCGAAGCGCAGACTGACTGGTACTGGAACTTCCAGCATCGCGTCGAGCGCGATCGTGGGCTCGATGCGCGCGAGGATCTGTTCCGGCCCGGCTGGTTCCGGGCAGAGCTTGTTGCGGGCGAATCATTGCATCTCACGGTGACCGCGGAAGACGGTGAGCGTCTAGACGGCAACACGGCGCTATTGCGCGAAACGCAGCGCGCGCAGCGTCTGACTCGCGCCGCGGCGCCTGATACGCCGGTCTGGGTACGCCGCCTTCACCTCGCCGCCGATCAGTTCGTGGTCTCCCGCGCCGATGCTGGCGGCAATCTCGCCGGCAAGACTGTCATTGCGGGTTATCCATGGTTCGCCGATTGGGGCCGCGACACGATGATCGCGCTCCCCGGTCTAACACTGAGCACCGGGCGGCACTCGGAGGCCGCGGCCATCCTGCGAACGTTCGGCCAACACGTGAGTGAAGGCATGTTGCCGAATCGCTTTCCCGATGGCGGCGAGGCGCCCGAGTACAACACCGTCGACGCTACGCTGTGGTACTTCCATGCGCTCGACTGCTATCTCGAGGCGACACACGACGTTGCCCTGTTAGCCGAGCTCCTGCCGGTGATGACGGACATTCTGTCCTGGCATGCGCGCGGTACCCGCTATGGCATCGCCGTGGATCCGGCCGACGGCCTGCTGCGCGCGGGCGTACCCGGTGTGCAGCTCACCTGGATGGACGCGAAGGTCGGCGACTGGGTGGTCACGCCGCGCATCGGCAAGCCGGTCGAAATCAACGCGCTGTGGCATTTCGCCCATGTGGCGATGGCCCGCTGGCACACGCTTCTCGAGAACGGTGCCGCGGCTGCCGACTTCACGGCCCGCGCCGAACACATCCGCAACTATTTCCGCGCGCGCTTCTGGAATTCGCATGACAAGGGTTTATTCGATGTCATCGATGCTCCCGGCATGCGCGAAGACGCGAGTATCCGCCCCAACCAGATCTTCGCGGTTTCACTGAACGCGGGACTGCTCTACGAAGACCAAGCGCGCTCCGTCGTCGAGGTCTGTGCGCGAGAATTGCTGACGCCGATCGGTCTTCGCTCGCTGGCGCGCGCCGACGGCCAATACGCACCGCAGTTTCGCGGCGGTCCGCTGCAGCGCGATGGCGCCTATCACCAGGGCACGGTGTGGAGCTGGCTGCTAGGGCCCTTTGTACTCGCTCATCACGCCGTCCACGGCGATGCCGACCACGCGCTGGCGCTGCTCGCCGGCATGGCGCCGCATCTCGACGAGGCCTGTATCGGCCAGATCAGCGAAGTCTTCGATGCCGAATCACCGCACACGCCGGGCGGCTGCTTTGCCCAGGCCTGGGGTGTTTCCGAGACGCTGCGCGCCCATGAACAGCTGATCCGCGCCCGCGGCGCGGCTGCGAACAATCTAACTACGAGGAAGGTCAAAAATGGCTGACAAGAACATCGAATTCACGCGCCTGCGTGACTCTGGCGCAGCCTGGAAGCAATGGGGACCTTATCTCTCCGAGCGCCAGTGGGGCACGGTGCGCGAGGATTACAGCGCGCACGGCAACGCCTGGGACTATTTCCCGCACGATCACGCGCGCTCGCGCACGTACCGCTGGGGCGAGGACGGCATCGCTGGCTTCTCGGATGCGCAACAGCGGCTGTGCCTGTCGCTGGCGCTGTGGAATGGCCAGGATGCCATCCTCAAGGAGAGGTTGTTTGGCCTCACCAACAGCGAGGGCAACCACGGTGAGGACGTCAAGGAGCTGTACTACTACCTCGACGCCACGCCGACGCACTCCTATCTCAAGATGCTCTACAAGTATCCGCAGGCGGCTTTCCCGTACGCGGACCTGGTGAACGAGAACCGTCGCCGCGGCATCAGCGGCGCCGAGTATGAGCTGCTCGACACCGGTCTCTTCGACGGCGACCGATACTTCGACGTGGTGGTCGAGTACGCGCAGGCGGCGCCGGGCGACATCCTCGCGCGTATCACCGTGCACAACCGGGGCGATCGCGACGCGCCTATCCATCTGCTGCCGACGGTGTTCTTCCGCAACGACTGGAGCTGGAAGCAAGGCGCGGCCAAGCCTTCGATGCGCCTCACCAGCCAGTCGGCCATCGAGATGGAGCACCCGACGCTCGGAAAATTCTTCTTCTATGCGGATGGAGACTGCAGAGGAACTCTGTTCTGCGATAACGAAACCAACGCGAAGAAGCTGTGGAACGACGCTTCGCGTCAGGGCTACTGGAAGGACGGCATCAACGAACGCGTCGTGAACGGCAACGTCGACGCCGTCAACCCGGCTCAGACGGGCACCAAGGCTTCGGCCTGGTTCGAGCGCATGGTACCGGCGAATGGCAGCGTCGAGATTCGCGTGCGGCTCACCAACGTCGCGATGGCGACGCCCTTCAAGGCATTCGCCGCGGTGATGGCCGAACGGCTGGCCGAAGCCGATTCGTTCTACGCCGATCTGCAGCGCGGCATGCCGGGCACAGATGCGCGCAGCGTTCAGCGCCAGGCCTTCGCGGGAATGATCTGGAGCAAGCAGTTCTTCTACTACGACGTGCCCGAGTGGCTGAACGGCGACCCTAACCACCCGGCGCCGCCGTCTGGTCGCCGGATGGGCCGCAATCGCGAATGGGCGCATCTCAACAACGCCGACATCATCTCGATGCCTGACAAGTGGGAGTACCCGTGGTATGCGGCCTGGGACCTCGCCTTCCACACAATTCCACTGGCTGATCTCGATTCTGAGTTCGCCAAAGAACAGCTCACGCTGCTCACGCGCGAGTGGTACATGCATCCGAACGGCCAGATTCCCGCCTACGAATGGGCTTTCGGCGATGTGAATCCGCCGGTGCACGCCTGGGCGACTTGGCGTGTGTACCAGATAGATCGCAAGCGCAACGCCGGCAAGGGTGATCGCGAGTTCCTCGAGCGCGTGTTCCACAAGCTCATGCTGAATTTCACCTGGTGGGTGAATCGCAAGGACGCCGAGGGCCGCAACGTCTTCCAGGGCGGCTTCCTGGGTCTCGACAACATTGGTGTGTTCGATCGCAGCGCCAAACTACCTACTGGCGGCCACATCGACCAGGCCGACGGCACTAGCTGGATGGCCATGTATGCGCTCAATCTCATGCGCATCGCGCTCGAGCTCGCGCAGACCAACCGCGTGTACGAGGACGTAGCCACCAAGTTCCTCGAGCACTTCCTGCACATCGCCGAGGCGATGGCGAACATCGGCATGGGCAAGGATGGCAAGTCCGGCGTTGGCCTCTGGGACGACGAGGACAAGTTCTTCTACGACGTGCTGCACCTGCCCGATGGCGCGATGACGCCGCTCAAGGTGCGCTCGATGGTCGGGCTGATTCCGCTGTTCGCGGTGGAAACCCTGGAACCCGAATTGCTGGAGAAGGTGCCCGAGTTCAAGCGACGCCTGGAGTGGTTTCTGGCGTATCGGCCGGATCTCGCCTCGCTGGTGTCGCATTGGAATGAGCCCGGTCGCGGCTCGCGCCGGCTGCTGTCTCTGCTGCGTGGGCATCGCATGAAGAAGATCCTGCGTCGCCTGCTGGACGAGACTGAATTTCTGTCCCCCTACGGCATCCGCGCTCTTTCCAAGGCGCACGAGCAGAAGCCGTACGTCTACCACTTGCACGGCGTGGACCTGAAGGTGGACTACCAGCCGGCCGAGTCGAACACCTATGCGTTCGGCGGCAACTCCAACTGGCGCGGGCCGATCTGGATGCCGGTGAACTTCCTCATCATCGAGAGCCTGCAGAAGTTCCATCACTACTACGGCGATGACTTCAAGGTCGAGTGCCCGGTGGGTTCGGGAATCATGTTGTCGATCGAAGAAGTGGCGAACGAGCTGGCGCAGCGCCTCACACGGATCTTCCTGATGAACGATCAGGGTCTGCGGCCGGTGTTCGATCACCACCCGAAGATGCAGCGCGATCCGCACTTCCGCGATCACGTGCTGTTCTTCGAGTATTTCCACGGCGACACAGGCCGAGGCGTTGGCGCCTCGCACCAGACCGGCTGGACCGGCCTCATCGCCAAGCTTCTGATGCCGCGCTACAGCCAGGTTGCGGCTTCGGAGGCCAGCGATAGCGCGCAAGTCGAGCCCACCGCGCCACCACCCGCCACCAAGCGCCTGCCACGAGTGGCCGGCGGCCGCTGAATTCAACTCAAGGGGAATCTCATGGATATGCCAGTCAAGTTCGCACACCTGCCACAACCGGTGATGCCGCGGGTGCCACCGCAGAAGATGTTGTTAGGCCAGAAGGCGCTGGTCACGGGCGCCAGCTCCGGCATCGGCCGGGCCATTGCGATGTCGTTGGCCGATGCCGGCGCCGACGTGGTCATCAACTACGTCTCCGGCATGGACAAGGCCGTCGAACTCGCCAATGAGCTCAAGGCCCGCGGCACGCGCGCGATCGCCATCAAGGCGGACGTGGGCGACGAGATGCAGGTGCAGTCGATGTTCAAGCAGGCCATCGCGGAGTTCGGGACCCTCGACATTCTCATCAACAACGCCGGCCTGCAGCAAGACTCACCGTTTCACGAGTTGTCGCTCGCGCAATGGAATCGCGTGATCAATGTGAACCTCACGGGCCAGTTCCTGTGCGCGCGCGAGGCCGTGCGCGAGTTCATGCGGCGCGGCGTGAACCCCGACGTGTCCTGCGCCGCCGGCAAGATCATCTGCGTGAGCTCGGTGCACGAGGTCATCCCCTGGGCAGGCCACGTGAACTACGCGGCCTCCAAGGGCGGCGTGATGCTCATGATGAAGAGCATCGCTCAGGAGGTTGCGCCGCTGCGCATCCGCGTGAACTCCATCTGCCCCGGCGCAATCCGCACGCCCATCAACATGGAGGCCTGGGACACGCCAGAGCACTACAACGCGTTGATGAGGCTCATCCCCTACAAGCGCATCGGCGAAGTGGAAGACATCGGTCGCGCCGCTGTCTGGCTGGCATCTGACTACTCGGATTACGTCCATGGCACGTCGCTGTTCATCGACGGCGGCATGACCCGGTATCCCGGCTTCGAGACGGGCGGCTGAGTCTCATGAAGCACTGGCAGGAATATCTGGCGGAAGCGCTTGGGCTCGGGCTCTTCATGGTGTCGGCGGGCATCGTGGCGACGGCGCTCGACTCGCCGAACTCGCCGCTGCACGCGCTGATCGCAAATGCGGATCTGCGCCGCGTGCTGGCGGGCGTCGCGATGGGGCTCACCGCCATCGGGCTCATCTACTCGCCCTGGGGCAAGCGCTCTGGCGCACATTTGAATCCCGCCGTGACACTCGCCTTCCTGCGGCTCAAGAAGATTCAGCCGCGCGACGCGGCGTTCTACGTCGCCGCGCAGTTCTCGGGCGGTCTCATCGGCGTGCTGCTGGTAGCTGGATTGTTAGGCCCGTCATTCGCCGACACGCCGGTTTCCTTCGCGGCCACCATGCCCGGCCCCCGAGGCGTGACCGTCGCCTTCCTGGCCGAGCTTGTCATCTCGTTCGTGCTGCTATTCACCATATTGCAGGTGGCCAGCCACCCGCGACACTCGGAGCGCGCCGGGCTCGTGGCTGGAGTGCTGGTGGCCCTATATATAAGTGTCGAAGCCCCGCTTTCCGGCATGAGCATGAACCCGGCGCGCAGCTTCGCATCCGCGGCCCCAGGCGCGTTCTGGCAAAACCTCTGGATCTACTTCGTCGCACCGCCGCTCGGAATGTTGCTGGCGACTCAGGTCTACCTGTCGCGCCACCGGGCGCACTACGCCGGCTGCGCGAAGCTGGTCCACGACCCGGAGTACCGCTGTATCCACTGCGGCCACGATCCCGCACCGAGGAGTGCGTCATGAACCCCTATGACGTCATCGTCATCGGCAGCGGCGCCGGCGGCGCGGCCGCGGCACACCGCCTGGTCGAGGCTGGCCAACGCGTCCTGTTGCTCGAGAAGGGCGAGCCGCTGCCGCGCGACGGCAGCACGCTCGACATCTCGCGCGTCGTACACAAGGGCGAATTCCTCGCGCGTGAGGCCTGGGCCGATGGCGCCGGCAAGCGCGTGGTGCCCGAAGAGCATTTCAACGTGGGCGGCAAGACCAAGTGGTACGGCGCCGCACTACTTCGATTTGGCGAACACGAATTCCGTGCCGACGCCGCGCATGGCTGCCGTGCCTGGCCCTTTCCCTACCAGGAGCTGCAAAACTACTACGGCATGGCGGAGCGCTTGTTAGGCGTGCGTCGCTTCATGCCGGAGCCGGATCTCGCAAAGATTCTCGACAAGCTTCGCCGCCGCGCACCGCGCTGGCAATCGATGCCCATGCCCATGGCGCTCGACCCTCGCATCGTCCACAACCCGCACGAAGCGCGGCACTTCGACGGCTTCGCGAGCGTCGAGGATCTCAAGCACGACGCGCAGCTCGCGCTGCTGGATCCGCTCGTCGGCGCCCCCAACTTCAGCCTGCGCAGCGGGGCGGAGGTGGCGGCGCTGCTTCCCGACGCGCACGACGCCACGCGGATTGTCGGCGTGCGTACCGCCGACGGCCAGGTCTTCCACGCGCCGCGCGTGATCCTCGCCGCCGGCGCCCTGCACTCGCCGCGCCTGCTGGCGCGGTTCGTCCGGCGGCATGAGCTCGCCGACCGCTTGCCGGGTGCAGCGCACATTGGCGCCAACCTCAAACTGCATCTTCTCACCGCCATGGTAAGCATCGGTCTCGCCCGCCAGAGCGACCTCGTCCGCAAGACCGCATTTCTCACCCACGAGGCTTACCCGCACTCGAGCGTGCAGCCGCTGGGCTTCGATGCTGAACTGATCTCGACGCTGATTCCGAAATTCACGCCACGCCGGATCGCCCGCGCGCTTGCCGGGCGTGCCTACGGCTTCTTCCTGCAGACCGAGGACGCCTCGCTTGCCGACAACCGGATCAGCGAGCTCGACGTCAACGGCGTCACGCAGCGCGTCATGGACTATGACGAACGCCGTAGCGCCACCGCGCTGACCGAGCATCGCCGCTTCACGCGCGCTTTCTCGCGCGCGCTGCTGACCACCGGGCGCGTGAGCTTCACGCAACGCATCGGCATCCAGGGCACCGCGCATGTCTGTGGCTCGCTGGTCGCGGGCAACGACCCCGCCGACTCGGTGGTCGACGCACGCGGCCGCGTGCATGGACTCAATGGCCTGTTCGTCGCCGATGGCAGCGTGCTACCGCGCGTCAGTCGCGTGAATCCCTCCCTCACCATCTATGCCTGGGGCTTGCGTGTCGGCGATCTCATCGCCGATGCCGCGAGACGCGAAAGCGCGGCCCGGCTCGAAACCGTCGAGTGAATACCATGAACCTGCTCAAGCCTTCCTGGTTGCCAGTCTCCGTCGCGCTGCTGTTATGGTGCGCCCTGCTCGGGGCGCGCGCCGCGACCCCTTCAATCGCCGTCGACTCCGTCGGCATTCCGGTGAGCGACATGGAGCGATCGCGCGCCTTCTACTCCGCGGTGCTGGGCTTCAAGGAAGTCGCCGACCGCGAGGTTTTCGGCGAGCCGTACGAGAAGCTCTATGGTGTCTTCGGAGCTCGCCTGCGGTCGGTGCGCATGCAGTTAGGCGATGAGTTCATCGAACTCATGCAGTTCGAAACGCCGCGCGGCCGACCGTTGCCGGTCGATTCGCGCAGCAACGATCGTTGGTTCCAGCATGTGGCCATCATCGTGAGCAGCATGGACAACGCGTACCGAATGCTGCGCGCGCATCACGTGGGCTATGCCTCGACGGCACCGCAGCGTCTGCCCGACTGGAATCCGAATGCAGGCGGCATCGACGCCTTCTACTTCCGCGACCCGGACAACAACAATCTCGAGGTGCTGGCCTTTCCGCCCGGCAAGGGCCAGGCGAAATGGCAGCGCAAAGACGCGATTTTCCTTGGTATCGACCACACCGCGATCGTGGTCTCCAATACCGACCACAGCCTGGCCTTCTATCGCGATCAACTCGGCCTCATCGTCGCGGGCCACAGCGACAATTACGGTATCGAGCAAGAGCATCTCAACAACGTAAAGGGCGCGCATCTGCGCATTACAGCGCTGCGCGGCGCCAGCGGACCCGGTGTCGAGTTTCTGGAGTACCTGGCTCCCGCGGGCGGACGCGATATCCCTGCGGACTCTGTCGCGACCGACGCCTGGTACTGGCAGATCAACCTGGGCGCGCCGCGAGCCGCCGAGCACGCCATCGCTCTGCCGCAGCGCGAGCTCGGCTACGACAATGCCGCCATTTTGCGCGACCCCGACGGTCATGCCAGTCTGATTTTCGGAGTATCACGATGACAAACAGGGCCATGACAAACAACGCCATAAAAACCGACCGCAAGAATCTCATCATCGTCGGCGGCGGCTTCGCCGGCGCCAAGACGGCCCAACTACTTGAGCACAGACTGCCGCCCGAGTGGAACCTCACGCTGGTGAGCCAGGACAACTACATCACCTTCAATCCGTTGTTGCCCGAAGTGGTGGGTGCGTCGATCCTGCCCGGCCACGTGATCGCGCCGCACCGGCAGATGGTTCATTGCAGCCACGTCTGCATGGCGTACGTGATCGGCATCGATACCGCCGCCAAAGAACTCGAGTACATCGGTGAAGGCCCAGGCCGCATGAAATACGACCAGTTGGTGCTGGCCGTCGGCACCAACGCCAACCTGAACATCGTCAAGGGCATGGGTGACTACGCACTGCCGCTGAAAACTCTGGGCGACGCGCTGTTCCTGCGCAATCGCATCATCTCGCGTCTCGAGCAGGCGGAACTGCAGCCGGTGCGCGAACATCGCCGCTGGCTAACCACCTTCGTGATCGTCGGTGGCGGATTCAGCGGCGTCGAAACCGCGGGCGAGCTGGTGGACTTCCTGCATGCTTCCCTGCGCTACTACCGCAACATCGATCGCGACGACATCCGCATCCTGCTCTTGCACTCGGGCGATCGACTGATGCCAGAGCTGTCCGCGCCACTCGGCGCCTTCACGCTCAAAAAGATGCTGAAACACGAGGTGGACGTGCGGCTCAACGCGCGCGCCGTGCGCGTGACCGATCGAGCGGTGATCCTCGACAATGGCGACATCATCGAGGCCGGCACCATCGTGTGCACGATCGGCACGCAACCGAATCCGCTGCTCGATGACATTCCCGCGCCCAAGGAGCGTGGCCGCCTGGTCGTCAACGATGATTTCTCCGTACCCGGCGTCGACGGCGTGTGGGCCGCCGGCGATTGCGCCGCCGTGAAGAACGCGCATGACGGCAAGTCCGCGCCACCGACCGCGCAGTTCGCCGAGGCCGCGGCCAATCGACTCGCTGGAAATGTGGTGGCGAAGCTCACCGGCAAACCCACGCTGCCGTTCGGTTACTCACCCAAGGGCCAGATGGCGTCCATCGGCCACAACAAGGCCGTGGCCGAGATTTTCGGCATCCGGTTGTCCGGCTTCATCGCCTGGTTGATGTGGCGCGGTCTCTATCTGCTTCGCGTACCCACGTTCGCGCGAAAGTCGCGCTTGTTCCTCGAATGGAACTGGGCGATGTTCTTCCCGCCGGACATTTCACATCTCGGCTATCGACGGACGCTGCGCAAGCCCGTGGCGCCGGTGGCCACAGTCAAACCCGAGGCGAAAGCGGGCTAGCGCGGGAACACTCATGAGCATGCAGGCGCACCGGCGAAGCTCCATAAAGCAGCAATCCCCGCTCGCGCAACATGAGTCACGCCCCAAGAACGTACAGCGGGATAATTCGCCCGCCCTCGCGCTTTTGGCCCATGCTGCTACGCATGTCTCTGTTGAACGCGCTTGAACCTCCAGCCCTGACTATCGAACGACCGCAGGGAGCTTCTGATTTTCTGCTTGTCTGCGATCACGCCAGCCGGCGGATACCACAGTCGCTGGGTTCGCTCGGGCTCGATGAAGCGCAGCTCGCGACTCACATCGCCTGGGACATTGGCGCCGCCAGCGTCGCGCGCAGGTTGTCGGCATTGCTGGATGCCACCGTGGTGCTGCAGAACTACTCCCGCCTGGTGATCGATTGCAATCGCCCGCTCGGCTCGATCAGTTCGATACCGGCTCGCAGCGAATACGACCACATCGCCGCCAATGAAGGTCTCGATTCCGCCGCGGTCGCCGCGCGTGTCGCGGAGATCTTTGTGCCCTATCACGGCGGCTTGGGCGCCACTCTCGATCGGCGTCATAACGCGGATCGCCCCACGCTGCTGGTGGCCATACACAGCTTTACGCCTGTCTATCTCGGAAAGACTCGACCCTGGAAGATAGCTCTCATGTATCGCCACGATCGCCGTCTCGGGCAGGCGCTGCTCGAACTATTGCGCCAGGACGTCGATCTGCCCGTGGGAGACAACGAACCCTACGCCATCACCGACGATTCGGACTACACGATTCCCGTGCACGGTGAATCGCGGCACATCGCTCATGTCGGCATCGAGATCCGGCAGGACCTGATCGCGGATGAAGGCGGCCAGCAAGCCTGGGCCGCATTGCTCGCACAACTACTGCCGAAAGCGGCTGGGCCAATCTGATGCTCATCCGCGCCGGCTACGAACTGATTTACGAATTTCCAAAACCCACGCCGCTGATCCTGGTGCTGAACATTCACTACAGCCGTGCCTCGGACCTCGTTCGCCCCGACCATCTCATCACCACTCCGTCTGTCCCGGCGAGTTCGTATCGTGATGGCTTCGGCAACTGGTGTTCGCGGCTGGTCGCCCCGCAGGGCACGCTCACTCTGACCGCGGACGCCATCGTCCGCGATTCGGGCTTCATCGAGCAGGCGCTGCCCAATACCTGGCAACACCAGGTACAGGATCTGCCCGAGGAGACGCTGGTGTTCCTGTTAGGCAGCCGCTACTGCGAAACCGACCGCCTCACCGAAATAGCCTGGAGTTTGTTCTCCAACGCGCCGCTCGGCTGGTCGCGCGTGCAGGCGATCTGCGACTTCGTCCACAACCACATCACCTTTGGCTATGAGCACGCCAGCTCCACGATGACCGCGCTACAGGTCTACAACGAGCGCCGCGGCGTTTGCCGGGACTTTGCGCATCTGGCGATTGCTCTGTGCCGCTGCATGAATATTCCGGCGCGCTACTGCACCGGTTACCTCGGCGACATCGGCATGCCACCGCCGTTCGCACCCATGGACTTCGCCGGCTGGTTCGAGGCCTACCTCGGCGGCAGCTGGCACACTTTCGATGCGCGCAACAACGCACCGCGCATCGGCCGCATCCTGCTCGCCCGCGGCCGCGATGCCGCGGACGTCGCGATCAGCACGGCATTCGGCGAGAACAAGCTCACGAGCTTCAAAGTCTGGACGGAACAGGTGGGTTGAAACAGGCGCGGGCTATCGCCGAACGCAGCGGACTAACGCCAGTCCCGCGCCAGCCGCGAGCGTCGGTGAAGTGCCACCACTCAACGAACGAACAGCGCGATGAGGATGATGATCGGAATCGGAACGCCAATGAACCACAATAGAAGTGAGCGCATGGTGAGGTCCTCGAATTACGGGTTGGCCAGTACTGATGAATCTCGCAGGCGCCCGCCGAAAGTGGCGGAGAAGCTCGCTGCGAATGCTCCGATCAACAGGGAGATGACCAGCCACAGCGCCATGTATGCCGACGCTTTGCGCGCGTCGTCGGCGACCTGCCGGGCCTGGTCGCGTGCCTGCTGAAGTGTCTGCTTCAATTCGTTGAAGGTATCGGTGACTCGCTTCTCGGCGTCCGCCGACGACAGCCCGGTGTTTGCCGCCACCACTTGTCCCAAATACTGAGTGTCCGCCGTATTGAGCTCGCCCTCCTTCAGGCCAGTCGCGAAGATGCGCGTCACTTCCGCGGTTTTGTTAGCCGAGGGCGGCTGCGCGACAGCCGCGCCCGCCGAGGCGGCGGGGGCAGCGGCGCGAAACAGCGAATCCACGGAATAGCCGACGGAATCGATTGCAGAGTCTTCACTCTTCACGGCCACGGCAGCAGCGGCGCCCGCGACCGCGGAACCCGCGACCGCACCGGTGGCCTTGATCCCGGTCGATACGACTGAGCCGACGGCCGAAGAAAGCAGCGTCGCCATCAGCACTGTCGCCACCGCCCAGGCCAGGAAGCCGTGGGCCGTGTCGCGGAAATAGACTTCGTGCGTATGGACGGTGACCCACCGCGCGCGCAGCCGGCCAGCGAGATATCCGCCCAGCACCGAGGCGAGAATCTGCACGACTGTTATCCAGGCGATGGTTGCGACGCTGGCCGTCACCGCGGAAATGCCGTCGTGTGCCCACGGCGATACCACTGATAGACCCAGGCCGGTTCCCAACAGAATGAGGACCAGCGAGAACGCGGCGGCGCCGACAGCGCCCGCGAACACGGCTCCCCAGGAAACGGCACCGCTATCGCGGGAAACTGATGACGGAGCAACGGCTATGGATGTCATGGCTGACTCTGGATGAAGGGTCAGCCAAATTTGCCGTGGATGTGCACATGCGCATGCAGGTGTGAGGACATTCACAGTGTAGGTAATCGGGTCGAGACGGCGCCTTTTTTCCGACTTATGGATCGCGAAATTTCATCGGGTCCTACATCGCTGCCTGGCGGTGCGCGCGCTAATGCGTCCCCACGGAACCGTCACCGGAGAACTCGCATGGCATCGAAAAGCAGGCCAAAAAATGTACAGCGCGGCGTCGCAGCCAGGCGCTCCTCGAAACCTGGACCTTCGCGCACTTCGGAGCCGACAAAAACTTCCGCGCGCGCGACGACCAGCGGACCTTCCGCAAAGCCCGGCTTTGTCGACCCGGGCGATGCACCCGCACGGAAGATGGCCGGAACGGCGGCGCTCACGCAAGCCATGCCGTTCAATGCGAACAAGGCCGGCGAATATGGCGAGAAGGCACGAACGCCGGTACCGGGCGCGCGCGTCACGCCGCGGGATCCCGAAGTCACCGGCAGCACGCTGAGCGAAAGCCATCCTTCGCCCAAGCTCGGCACCGGCGCACCGGTAGTTGGGTACAACGCGACGATCGGGCCGCTCGATCGCGTTCGAACCGATGCGGGCGGTCGCGGAATCACCACCAATCAGGGCGTGCCAGTCGCCGACAACCAGAACTCGCTGAAGGCGGGGTTGCGCGGCCCGGCGCTGCTCGAAGATTTCATCCTGCGCGAGAAGATCACGCACTTCGATCACGAACGCATTCCCGAGCGCGTCGTGCATGCGCGCGGCTCGGCCGCGCACGGCTATTTCGAGTGCTACGAACCGCTGACCAGGATCACGCGCGCCTCGGTATTCTCGGCCGCGCGCAAGCGCACGCCGGTATTCGTGCGCTTCTCGACAGTCGCGGGCGAACGTGGCTCGGCCGACACCGTGCGTGACGTGCGCGGTTTCGCGGTGAAGTTCTATACCGACGAGGGCAATTGGGATCTCGTCGGCAACAACATCCCCGTGTTTTTCATCCAGGATGCGATGAAATTTCCCGATCTGATCCATGCGGTCAAGCCCGAGCCGCACCACGCCATGCCCCAGGCGGCGAGCGCGCACGACACCTTCTGGGACTTCGTTTCGCTGATGCCCGAATCCGTGCACATGCAGATGTGGGCCATGTCGGACCGCGCCATACCCCGCTCTTTGCGCATGATGCAGGGCTTCGGCGTTCATACCTTCAGGATGATCAACGAACGCGGCGACAGCGTGTTCGTGAAATTCCACTGGAATCCGGTTGCCGGCACGCATTCGCTCGACTGGGACGAAGCCGTGAAGATCTGCGGAGCGGATCCCGACTTCCATCGCCGCGACCTGTGGGAAGCCATTGAGGGCGGCGCGTTTCCGCAATGGGAATTGGGGCTGCAGATCTTCACCGAAGCGCAGGCGGAGAAATTCAGCTTCGATGTTCTCGATGCCACGAAACTGATTCCCGAGGAATTGGTGCCCGTGAAACCCGTGGGCCGCATGGTGCTCAATCGCAACCCCGACAACTTCTTTGCCGAGACCGAACAAGTGGCGTTCTGCACGGCGCACATCGTGCCCGGTCTCGATTTCTCGAATGATCCGTTGCTCGCGGGCCGCATTCATTCCTACGTCGATACGCAGATCTCGCGGCTGGGTGGGCCTAACTTCCACGAGATCCCGATCAATTCTCCGCTCGCACAAGTTCACAACAACCAGCGCGACGGCATGCACCGCCAGGCCATTGCCCGCGGGCGCGTTTCATACGAACCCAATTCACTTGGCGGCGGCTGTCCGTTCCAGGCCGGGGCGCGTGGGTTCACGTCGTTCCCCGAGCCCATCGCGGAAGACAAGGTGCGCGGCAAGCCGGAGAAATTCGCCGATCACTACACGCAGGCGGCACTGTTCTACAACAGCCAGTCGCCGGTCGAGAAGGCGCACATCGTGCGGGCGTTCCGCTTCGAGCTGACGAAGGTGCAAACCCTGGCCATTCGCGTTCGAGTGGTATCGCAGCTGGTCAACGTAGATGCCGGCCTTGCCAAGGCGGTTGCCGATGGACTTGGCATCGAAGTTCCGGAAGCTCAGCCGGCAGTCCGGCCGCGCAATCTCAAGCCCGAGGTGAAAATGTCACCGCCGTTGTCCTTGTTGGCGCGGCCGGGCGACGGCAGCATTCGAACCCGATGTATCGCGCTGCTGGTCGCACCGGGCGTCAACGGAGCCTCCCTCGATGCGATGCATCGCAAGCTTTCCGCCGAAGGAGCCGTGCCCCGGTACGTCGGCCTGCGCCTGGGATCGGCGAAGGGTA
>JBDTSV010000124.1:0-30585 GCA_039930985.1 Pseudomonadota bacterium | reverse complement strand
TCCCGTCGCCTAACAAGGCGGTGACCTTGAGCGGATGATCGGTCCACTTGCCCTGCGCGCAGGCGACCAGCGCACCCTTGAGCGCGGCATGCGAGCGGTCGTCGAAGAGATCCATGAGCGGCTGGCCGTCGACGGTACTCGCGTCGGCATAGCCGAACAGCTCGAGCCAGGTCTGGTTGGCATCGACGACGATACCTTCCTGCACCTGCAGGATGGCGTCGTTGGAACGCTGCAGCACCGACTGCAGCTGCCGCCGGTAGTCGCTCGCGGACTGCAAGGTCGAATTCAGCGCGCGCTCGAGCCGGAAGGAGCGCAGCTCGCGCGAGACCACCGCCTGCACGCGATCGGTGGCCGACAGCGAAACGACGTCGCGAGCTCCGAGGCGCATCCCGGTGGCGATGTCGCCTTCGGATATCTGTGGGCGCACCAGCAACATCGGCACTTGCGGCGCGAGCTGGTCACGCACGGTCGCGGCCTGCTTGGCGTCAGCTTCGGATACGTAGGCGCATACCAGCAATTCGGGATTGAGCTGTTCGAGGGCTTCGCCGAGATCGCGGACCGCGGGAATCCAGGTGCAATGCACCGGTTCACCGGCCTTGCGCATGAGGCTGTTGATGAACTCGGATGGCTCGCGCTGCGGCGAAAAGACGATGAGCGGAACGGCAGAATTGTCCGTCAAGTGGGCTCCCCGGGTTCGCGGGCCCAGGCGAGGCGCCGCATTCAAACAAGCGCGGTCAGTTTAGCACCCGCCCACCGGGGTGCTGGCTGCGAGCAGCCTCACAGTTGGGCGCTAGTGTTTCGTATGGCGGGGGGGTCCGTGGGTGGGTATCATGCGCGGTCTTTTTTGCAGGCCCGATCTACGGGCAATCACGAGAACCCCATGTCCAGTTACACGACCAATGAAATTCGCGGCGGAATGAAGCTACTGATCGATGGCGATCCGTACGCGGTGATCGACAACGAGTACGTGAAACCGGGCAAGGGCCAGGCATTCAATCGCATCAAGGTTCGAAACCTCCGAAGCGGACGTACCGTCGAGAAGAGCTACCGCTCCGGCGAATCGATCGAGGCCGCCGACGTCATGGACCAGGAGATGCAGTATCTCTACAAGGACGGCGACTTCTGGGCCTTCATGAATCCCGAGAACTTCGAGCAGCTCAGCGCGAGCGAAGCTGCCGTGGGCGATGCTGCCAAATGGCTCAAGGACGGAATCGTCTGCATCATCACGCTGTGGAACGGGGTGCCGTTGCTGGTAACGCCGCCGCCGCACATCGATCTGAAAGTGGTCGAAACCGATCCCGGCCTGAAGGGCGATACCGCAACCGGTGGTCAGAAGGTCGCCAAGCTCGAGACCGGCGCCTCGGTGCGCGTACCGCTGTTCATCAACGAAGGCGAGCTGTTGCGCATCGACACGCGCTCGGGTGAATACGTTTCCCGCGCGAAGAGCTAGTTAGCCGAGCGAATCGAGGAAGATTTTCGCCAGCGCTTCGAGGCCGCGCGCATCGGGTACGCCGAAGCGCGCCTTCCGCGGGCTGTCGAGGTCGAGCACGCCCAGTAGTTCGGGCCCGCGCACCAGCGGAATCACTACCTCGGAATTGGAAGCCGAGTCGCAGGCGATGTGCCCCGGAAAGGCATGCACGTCGGGCACCAGCAAGGTCTCGCGCCGGGCGGCCGCGGTGCCGCAGACGCCTTTGCCCATCGCGATGCGTACGCAGGCCGGCTTGCCCTGGAAGGGCCCCAGCACCAGTTCGCCACTCTTATATAAGTAGAACCCGGCCCAGTTCAGGTCCGGCAGCGCACCATAAATGAGTGCCGCGGTATTGGCTGCATTGGCGATGAGATCGCGCTCGCCGCTGAGCAGGGCGGCGAGGTCGCGCGCCAGTTCGCGGTAGGCGGATTCCGCATCGCCGAAGTCGTAACTCTGCGTGGCGTGGCTCATCAGGCGCGCTCCGTGGGAAAGGCCAGGACTTCGTCGATAGTCGTTGCGTCGGTCGCGAGCATGAGCACGCGGTCGAAACCGAGTGCGACGCCGGCGCAGTCGGGCAGGCCGGAATCGAGCGCGGACAGAAGGCGTGAGTCGAGCGCGAATGTGGGCAGGCCGCGAGCCAAACGCAATTCCTGGTCAGCGGCGAAACGCCGGCGTTGTTCGGCGCCGCTGGCCAGCTCGTGATACCCATTGGCGAGTTCCACGCCGCGATGATAGAGCTCGAAGCGCAGCGCCACGCGCGGGTCGCCGGAATCGAGGCGCGCGAGCGCGGCCTGCGAGGCGGGATACCGGTGCAGGAACGTGAGCGTCGACGCGCCGAGAGCCGGCCCCACTTGCGCGCCGACGATGAGATCGAGAAGCTCATCGCGCGGCGCCGCACGCGCGTGATCGGCGGAAAAGCCGAGCGCCCGCGCCGCGCTCTGCAATTCGGTGATGTCGGCATCGAGCGGATCGAAGCCCGCGTGGCGCCGCAGCGCCTCGCGATAGCTCACGAACTCCACCGGCATCTGCGCGGCACCTAACAACTCGCGCGTGAGGTCGGCGACCTCGCGCATCAGGTCCTCGAGCGTGAATCCAAGCCGATACCATTCGAGCATGGTGAATTCGGGGTTGTGCTGCCGGCCGCGCTCGGCGCCGCGGTAGACGCGGCAGATCTGGTAGATGTCGCCGCTGCCGGCGGCGAGCAGCCGCTTCATGGCGTATTCCGGCGAAGTGTGCAGGAACATGGGTGCATCGCGGCCGGGTACGTGGACGCTGACGCTGCCGAGATTCACGTCGGACACCGGGGCGTTCACCATCGCAGGCGTCTCGACCTCCAGCACCTGGCGGGCTTCGAAGAACTCGCGTGTTGCCCGCAGCGCGCGCGCGCGGTGGCGCAGCGCGGCGTGGCTCGCCGAGGGGCGCCAGAGAGCCGGGTCACTCACCGCCTTTGCCCAGGCTGCGGCTGCCAGTCACGCAACGTGCCGATGCGTTCGCCCATTCGAAGCGTGCGTCCCGCGGCGAGCGTCCCGGACCAGTCGGCGGCGCCCGGCGGCAGCAGCAGGATCACCGTCGAGCCCATGTTGAAACGCGCCAGCTCCGCGCCTTTCGTGAGCGTGCTTGCAGCGAGCGTATCGTTCACCGGCAACGCGGTGACTTCGCGGTGCTTGCGCGGCGTCACGTCGCCATGCCACACCGTGGCCATGCTGCCGACATTGAGAGCGCCCACGAGGATGATCGCCCACGGCATGCCGGCCGCATCGAAACCGCAGAACACGCGCTCGTTGCGCGAAAACAGTCCCGGCACCAGCTGTGCGGTGGTGCGATTGACGCTGAAGAGCCGGCCCGGCACATAGAAGCTCTCGCGCAACTCGCCCGTGAGCGGCATGTGGATGCGATGATAGTTGTAGGGCGCCAGGTAGATAGTCGCGAACGAGCCACCGGCGAAGGTGCGCTCCCAGGCGGCATTGCCCGCGAGCAAAGCCCGCAAGCTGTAGTCGTGGCCCTTGGCCTGCAGCAGCCGGTCGGCGGTCAATGGTCCGGCTTCGCTCACGGTGCCGTCGACCGGCGAGACGATGGCCCTGGGATCCTGATCCACGGGGCGCGTGCCGGCGCGCAACGCGCGCGTGAAGAATTCGTTGAAGCTCGCGTAGGCGGTGGGGTTGGTTTCCACCGCGTCGGACATGTCGGGTTTGAAGCCGCGCATGAACAGCCGGATCAACGCGTTCTTGAACGCGTGGGAGCGCGAACGCGTGGCGGCGAGCACGAGCCGGGATATTCCGTGTTGCGGCAGCAGATGCTGAAGCGCGACGAACGCGCGCCCGCCGGCGCCGGGAGCGGAATCACTCATGAACGCGCCCTCGTCAGTACCGGGGCGAGTCTTGCGACATCACGCGTGAGCGCGGCCGTGTTGAAGGGCGGCGTGAACACGGCAACGATGCGCGCCTCGGAATCGAGTGCAAACACCGTGGCGGAGTGATCCATGGTGTAGCTGCCACCGGGGATCTCGACGCGACTGGCTGCCACGCCAAAACTCTTCGTGGTCTTCACAATTTCAGGCGCCGTGCCCGTCAGGCCGATAAGATCGCCGCCGAATGAGGAGATGTATTTGCCGAGCTGCTCTGGAGTGTCGCGCTCCGGATCGACAGTGATCAGCGCCACCTTGAGGCCGGGCATTGCCAGCTGCTTCTGTACGTTTGCGAGCAGCGCGAGGGTCGTCGGGCATACGTCTGGACAATGCGTGAAGCCGAAGAACACCAGCGTGGGATGTCCGCGCAACGAGGCCGCGGAGCGGGGCGCACCGTGCGTGTCGATTAGGTTGAAGTCTTCCAGCACGCGGGGCTGCGGCAACGAAGTGCCCGACTCGAGCGACGGCACGGCCGGCAGGCTTGCCTGGCGCGCTACGTACACACCCGCCAGCGCGGCTGCCACCGCGACGGCCGCAACGGAAATCCAGTAACGATTCGACATGGCGCGATTATTCCACATCACCGTCGGTGAGCTGATCGGCAACGTCGCGCGCCGGCTGCGACGCGCACGGGTGCATTTCGGGCATGGCACCGACAACGCGAACGACGAGGCCGCGGCGCTGGTGCTGCATGCGCTGAAACTGTCCTACGATGCGCCGGCCAGCGCATTCAAACGGCGGGTCAGCGCCGTTCCGCGCGCGCGGGTCGAGGCGCTGCTCCGGCGGCGCATCGACGAGCGCCAGCCGCTGGCCTATCTCACGCACGAAGCCTGGTTCGCCGGCCTGCGTTTCTACGTCGACGAACGAGTGCTGATTCCGCGGTCCGCCATCGCCGAGCTCATCGAGCGCCGATTTGCGCCGTGGATCGGTGCGGCGCAGGTGCGCAACGTGCTCGACATGGGCACGGGCTCAGGTTGCATCGCGCTCGCGTGTGCCAAGGCATTTCCGCGGGCGCGCGTCGATGCGGTGGACATTGACGCCGGCGCGCTCGAAGTGGCGGCCATGAACCGGCGCGCCTTGCGCCTAACACGTCGAGTGCGGCTGATCGAATCCGATCATTTCACGGCGCTTTCCGGCAATTCGTACGATATCATCGTCAGCAATCCGCCCTATGTCGGTGAGCGCGAAATGCGCGGCCTGCCACGCGAATACCGTCACGAGCCGCGACTCGCACTCGAGTCCGGCCGTGATGGTCTAGAGTCGGTCGCAACCATCCTGCGCGAAGCGCGGAAACATCTGCGGCCGCGCGGGTTGCTGGTGGTCGAAGTTGGCAACACCGAGCGGACGTTGACGCGCGGCTTTCCGAAAATGCCGTTCACCTGGCTCGATTTCGAACGTGGCGGTGGTGGCGTGTTCCTGCTGACACGCGAACAGTTGGAGTGAGGATGTCGGGGAATTCCATAGGCAGATTGTTCACGGTGACGACCTTCGGCGAGAGCCACGGGCCGGCGCTCGGCTGCATCGTCGATGGCTGTCCGCCGGGTCTTGCTCTCAGCGAAGCGGACATACAGCCCGAAGTCGATCGCCGCCGCACCGGCACTTCGCAATTCGTCAGTCAGCGTCGCGAAGGCGATGACGTGAAGATTCTTTCCGGTGTCTTCGAGGGCCAGACCACCGGCACGCCCATCGGCATCCTGGTGGAGAACACCGATGCGCGTTCGCGCGACTATGAAAAGATCAAGGATCGCTTCCGTCCCGGGCATGCCGACTACACCTATCAGCAGAAATACGGGTTTCGCGACTACCGTGGTGGCGGGCGCTCCTCGGCGCGCGAGACCGCGGTGCGCGTCGCGGCGGGCGCCATCGCGCGCAAATACCTGCAGACGCGGCTGGGCGTCGCCATCAGCGGTTACCTGAGCCAGATCGGTGCTTTGACCATCGATCCGGTCAGCCCCGAGACCGCCTATGACAACCCCTTCTTCTGTCCCGACCCTTCACGCATCAAAGAGCTCGAAGACCTCATGTGGAAAATTCGCGGCGACGGCGATTCGCTCGGCGCGAAGGTGACGGTGATCGCGCGCGGTGTGCCGCCGGGATGGGGCGAGCCGGTGTTCGACCGGCTCGACGCGGATCTTGCGCACGCCATGATGGGAATCAACGCCGTGAAAGCCGTGGAAATCGGCGCCGGCACCGGCTCGGCAGCCCAGCGCGGCAGCGAGCATCGCGACGAACTCACGCCCACGGGATTTCTCGGCAACAACGCTGGTGGAATTCTCGGCGGCATTTCTTCTGGCCAGGATGTCGTCGTGCACACGACGTTCAAGCCCACCTCCAGCATCCAGGTGCCGGGCAAGACCATCGACATCGACGGCAACGCGACCGAAGTCGTCACCACCGGCCGGCACGATCCCTGCGTGGGTCTGCGCGCCACGCCGATCTGCGAGGCCATGCTGGCCATCGTGCTCATGGATCACCACCTGCGCCATCGCGGCCAGAACGCCGACGTGCATTGCGCGACGCCGGTCATCACGAAGACTAGTTAGTTATGAACGAAGCGAAGAAGGGCGACCCCGCAAAAGGCTATCGCGTCGCGGTGCTCGGAGCGACTGGGCTCGTCGGCGAAATGATGATCAAGGTGCTCGAAGAGCGCGACTTTCCGGTGTCCGAGTTGTTGCCGCTCGCCAGCAGCCGCTCGCTCGGCAAGCGTGTCGAGTTTCGCGGCCGGCACATTCCCGTGATCGACGTTGCCACATTCGATTTCGCCCGCGCGCAGATCGGCTTGTTCTCCGCGGGCGGCGAAGTGTCGCGCGAGTACGCGCCGAAAGCGGCCGCCGCCGGCTGCATCGTCATCGACAACACGTCGGAGTTTCGCTACGAGGACGACATCCCGCTGGTCGTGCCGGAGGTGAACCCGCAGGCGATCGGTGAATACAAGAAGCGCGGCATCATCGCCAACCCCAACTGCTCGACCATCCAGATGGTCGTGGCGCTCAAGCCTATCTATGACGCAGTCGGGATCACGCGCATCAACGTGGCCACCTATCAATCCGTGTCGGGCGCCGGCAAAGATGCGATCGATGAGCTGGCGGCCCAAAGTACGGCGCTCATGAGCGGGCAGGAGCCGTCGAAGCCCAAGATCATCGCCAAACGAATCGCGTTCAATTGCGTACCGCAGATCGACAAATTCATGGACAACGGCTACACCAAAGAAGAGATGAAGATGCATTGGGAGACGAGGAAGATCCTCGGCGACCAGTCCATCGTGGTGAATGCGACGGCGGTTCGCGTGCCGGTGTTCATCGGCCATTCCGAGGCGGTTAACGTGGAAACCCGGAAGAAAATTACTGCCGAGGAGGCGCGGGCGCTCCTCAGGCGCGCGCCCGGTGTCGAAGTGTTAGACGAGCGGAAGCCCGGTGGGTACCCCACGGCAGCCACCGAAGGCGCGAACCGGGACACGGTTTATGTCGGACGCATTAGGGAAGATATAAGTCACGAACGCGGACTTAACTTATGGATCGTGTCAGACAACATCCGGAAGGGAGCTGCCACGAACAGCGTCCAAATCGCCGAGATTTTGGTGCGCGAGCATATTTAAGTTATATTGCGGGCGGTTTCAGCTTAGCGCGGGAAGTTTCGGCTCTAAGCTTCTGTTTCGATAAAGAAATCTCATAGCCGACGGTGGATGTGGAGACGCGAATGAAGCGTATTGGTCTCGCCCGGGGATTGCTGGCGCTTTTGCTATTACCCGGAATCTCTCTTGCACTGGGGCTGGGTGACGTTCATCTGAACTCGCCACTCAACGCACCGCTCGATGCCGAAATCGAACTGGTCAACGCTACCCCTGAGGATCTCGCCACTCTCGACGCGAAGTTAGCGTCGAAAGATACGTTCGCCCGCTATGGCCTCGACTGGCCGCCGTTCATGTCGTCGGTCACGGTAACGCGCGATCGTTCCGCGAGCGGTGCGCAGGTTCTGCGCATCAAGTCGAACGAGACGGTCACCGAACCATTCCTCACGCTGCTCATTGAGGCTTCGTGGGCGCGCGGGCGCCTGGTGCGTGAATACACTGTGCTGCTCGACCCGCCGGTGTTTGCGCCGAACGGCGCTCCCGCGGCGCAGCCGTCCATGGCTGCCGTGGGTGGTGCGAACGCCTCCGGCCAGATATCCCGTCCCGCCCAGACGGAGACGCAGAACGCTGCCCCGATCGCTGCCGGCGGCGGTGACAGTTATGAAGTGCAGCGTGGCGACAGCCTGTCGGCCATTGCGCGCCGCCTGTCCGCGAGCAGCGGTGCACAAACCTCCCAGCTGATGGTCTCTATCTACCGCGGCAACGCCGGTGCCTTCGAAGGCGACATGAATCGCCTGCGCGCGGGTTCGGTACTGCGGATTCCCGGCAGCGACGAAATCGCCGCCGTATCGCCGACCGAGGCAAGCGGCGAAGTGCGCCGCCTGGCCGGTGGTTACAGCCCATCCAGCGGTACCTCGGGCGGTGGCCGCCTGCGCCTGGTACCTCCGAGTGATTCGGCGTCGAGCCCGGGCACTTCAAACAGCAATTCCGGCCAGGTCGACGAGCTCCAGAATCGCGTTCGCGAGCTCGAAGGCCAGCTCACCGAATCCAAGCGCATGCTCGAGCTGCGCAATTCAGAGCTGGCGGACCTGCAGGCGAAGTTAGCCGCCTCGCAGCAGCCCGTGGCCGCGCAGCCGCAGCCCGCGCCGACGCAGACTCCGGTGGAACAGCCAGCGGCCCAGCCGGAGCCCGCCGCTCCGGTCGTTACGCCTGAAGCCGCTGCGCCGACGCAGGAGCCCGCGCCGACCGAGACGCCCGCCGCGCAGACGCCCGTTGAGGCGACCAGCGAAACGGCAGAGCCATCGCTCGTCGACAAGCTCATCGCAAATTGGTATCTCGTGCTCGGCGCCGTGGTGGCGCTGATCCTGGTGCTGTTGTTCGTCAAGTCGCGCGGCAGGCGCAAGGCGGCGGAGTTCGACGACAACCTTGGCCGGCTTGCCGACCACGGCGAAGATCGCCTGGCTCAGCCAATGGATGCGCTTTCCGACACCGGACGCATGCGCGCGCCGAACCTCGGGTCCATCCCGGACGACATCCTCGTCGAAGAATCCGGCACGCATCGCGCCTTGCAGGAAACCCAGGACATTCCGCTCTCGCCCACGGTGCGTACCGATGAAACCATCAGCAGTGAAACCGCGGTCAATCTCGACCAGGGCGATCCGCTGGCGGAAGCCGATTTCCATATGGCCTATGGTCTGTACGACCAGGCTGCTGACCTCGTCCGCATCGCCATTCAGCGCGAACCCGATCGTCGCGACCTCAAGCTGAAACTGCTCGAAGTATTCTTCGTGTGGGGTAACCGGGATCAGTTCCTGGCCACCGCGCGCGAGCTTTCCGATACCCGCGCCGAGTCCGGCCCCGGCGAGTGGGAAAAGATTGTCATCATGGGCAAGCAGATTGCCCCCGAAGACCAGATGTTCTCCGACGGCAGCGGGGGTGGTGGTGGCGCCGTCGACGTCGACCTCAATCTCGATGGTGGTGGTTCGGGCCGTGTCGACTTCGATCCGTTCGATGTCAGCGCGCGCATGGACGTGACCGGCGGCGGCAATCACGACGCGGTCGACCTCGATCTCGGCAGCGCGCTGCGTGACCCGGACGCAACCGGCGAGGGCCTGGCCCTGCCGAGCGACAAGAGCGGCCAGACCACGCGCGAGATGACCGTCAAGATGACGCCGGCCGGCTCGGAAGCGCCAACCGTCGAGCAGCCCGCACTGCGCCCGCTCGACGAGCCGACCATCCGTGAGAAGGTCGAAGGCGCCATGCGCCGCAAGTTGAGCTCGGATCAGACCGCGGAACTCGCTCTCGACGACCTGGGCCTCGAGCTCGGCTCACTTGAACAAACGGATTCGCAGATCGGCCTCAAGCCCGTGGGCGGCATGCCGCGCGGACCTGACGCCAACGCGCCCACCATGGTCGCGGGTCTCGATGAGAACTCCCAGCGCCTGCTGGCCGCGGCCGCCGCGCGTCACGGCGGCGGAAACGCCGATGACTCGCAGATGAGCGAACACGGCGCGAGCGGCACCTGGTTCCTGACCGAACGCGAGCTCGGTGGCGACGTCGATCTGACCAAGGGCCGTTCGATCGATCCAAACAGCACCGCATCGATGTCCAAGCTGCAGATGCCGGAAGAGGGCTTCGACATTTCGTCGACCTCGCGGCTGGCGGCAATCGATCGCGACAACCTCGACTTCCCGATCGAGCCCACCTCGCACCAGCCATCGATGCGCGGCAAGGTGGACCTCGATATCGGCAGCAACGGCTATGACCTTCCGGGCAGCCCGACCGAAGAGCTCGCGGTTCCCGACCTGGAGCCGGTCACGCTTTCGGAAGTCGGTACCAAGCTCGACCTGGCTCGTGCCTACGTCGACATGGGTGATCCGGACGGCGCGCGCAACATCCTCAACGAAGTGCTGGCCGAAGGCTCAGCCTCGCAGAAGACTGAGGCGCAGCGCTTGTTAGAGTCGCTGCCCGGCTAAACCGTGCGGGTCCGCGCGGGGACGTCAGGGTTCTAGATGACTCGGTTCGCGGCCGGCCTCGAGTACGACGGACGCGCGTACTCGGGCTGGCAATGTCAGCCCGGCCTTCCAACCGTCCAGGACGCGGTGCAACGCGCGCTCTCGCGCGTGGCCGATTCGCCCGTCGACTGTGTATGCGCGGGCCGCACCGACGCGGGCGTGCACGCGCACGCGCAGGTGGTCCACTTCGATTCGGCCGCGGTACGCAGCGAACGCGCGTGGCGCCTGGGCACCAACACCTATCTACCGTCCGACGTGAGCGTCGCCTGGGTGCGCGAAGTGCCACAGCAGTTTCACGCGCGTTTCAGCGCCACGGCGCGCAGCTACCGGTATCTCATCTTCAATCGGGATTCGCGCTCGGCGCTGGTGTCGGGCCGGGCCACGTGGGAACGCCGACCGCTCGATGCCGGGCGCATGCAGGCGGCCGCGCAAGTACTGGTGGGCGAGCACGACTTCAGCGCCTTTCGCGCCGTTGAATGCCAGGCCAAATCGCCGACACGCCGCGTCGAGCAGCTCGAAGTCACGCGCAGCGCCGAATGGCTCCAGCTTGCGATCACGGCGAACGCCTTCCTGCATCACATGGTCCGCAATGTCGCCGGGCTGCTGATGTCGGTGGGATCCGGCGATTCATCGCCGGATCGCGTCGCCGCGGTGCTGGCGAGCCGGGATCGCAAGACCAACGCGGCGACGGCGCCACCCGATGGCCTGTACCTCGCGGCGGTGCGCTATCCGGCCGAGTTCGCGCTGCCGGGCGCATCCGCTATCATCGGCCGCATTCCGGATTAGGGAACCGCAAGCCATGTCGTGGTTCGAGAAAATTATGCCTTCGCGGATCAAGACCGAGCGCCGCACGCGCTCGGTTCCGGAAGGGCTGTGGATCAAGTGTTCCGCGTGCGACGCGGTGCTGTACCGCGCCGAGCTCGAGCGCAATCTCAATGTCTGCCCCAAATGCAGCCATCACATGCGCATCGGCGGGCGCGAGCGACTGGCACGGTTCCTCGACGAGGGCGAGCAGATGGAGATAGGCGCCGAGGTTTCGCCCGAAGATCCGCTGAAGTTCCGTGACAGCAAACGCTACCGGGATCGCCTCGCCGCGGCGCAGAAGGCTACCGGCGAACGCGACGCGATGATCGTGCTCGCCGGCACTCTCGAAGCCTTGCCCATTGTCGCCTGCGCCTTCGAATTCAAGTTTCTCGGTGGTTCGATGGGATCGGTGGTCGGCGAGCGCTTCAAGCGCGGCGTAGATCACTGCATCAAGAATCGGGCGCCGCTGGTGTGTTTCTCCTCGAGCGGCGGTGCGCGCATGCAGGAGGCCTTGTTCTCGCTGTTGCAGATGGCCAAGACCGCCGCGGCGCTGGCGCGGCTGGCGCAGGCGCGGCTGCCATTCATTTCGGTACTGACCGATCCGACCACCGGCGGCGTGTCGGCAAGTCTTGCGATGCTCGGCGATCTGAATGTGGCCGAGCCGCGCGCACTCATCGGCTTCGCCGGCCCGCGTGTCATCCAGCAAACAGTACGTGAGACGCTGCCCGAGGGCTTTCAGCGCAGTGAGTTCCTGCTCGATCATGGCGCTCTCGATCTCATCGTCGATCGCCGCGACATGCGCGAGCGCCTCGGGGCGATCCTGCGCATGCTGATGCGCCAGCCGGCCGCGGTCGCCCAGACTGCCGTCGCCGCCGCTCAGTAAGACTCACGACGCATGCGCTCGCTCGCCGAGTGGCTCGAGCAGCAACAGAAGTCACACCCGAGCGCCATCGAGCTCACGCTGGACCGCGTGCGCGAAGTGGCGCGCCGGCTCGACCTGCTTGCGCCTGCATACCCGGTATTGACGGTCGGGGGCACCAACGGCAAGGGCTCGACGGTCGCGTGGATCGACGCAATGCTGCGCGCGGCGGACCTGCGCTGTGGCCGCTTCACCTCGCCGCATCTAGTTCGGTACAACGAGCGCATCTGCATCGACGGTGTCGAAGCCAGCGACGCCAGCCTGATTGCATCCTTCGAACGCATCGATGCGGCGCGTGGCGAAATCACCCTCACATTCTTCGAGTACAACGCGCTCGCAGCGCTGGATCAGTTTCGCGAGGCACGAGTCGACGTGGGTGTGCTCGAGGTAGGTCTCGGAGGGCGCCTCGACGCCACCAACATCATCGACGCGGATGTCGCCGTGGTCTGTTCCATCGGCCTCGACCACGCCGATTGGCTCGGCAATACGCTCGAGGCGATCGGCCGCGAAAAGGCGGGCATTTTTCGTAACGGGCATCCGGCCGTGCTCGGCACCGACGATATGCCACGCTCATTGTGGAACGTCATCGACGAGACTGGCGCGCGCGCGGTGGTACCGGGTCGCGACTATCAGGTACGACCGCACGCGCAGCTATGGGACTTCGAATACGACGCGTGCCTGTTGCGCGATCTGCCGATGCCGTCGCTTTCCGGCGTGCATCAGGTCGGAAATGCGGGCACTGCGCTGGCGGCGATCACGGCCGGCGTCGACGTAACCCTCACCCACGCAAGCGTCAGCCACGCGCTGCGCAGCGTGCGGCTCGCCGGCCGGTTCCAGCGCATTCCCGGGAAGGTTGAGTGGGTTCTCGATGTGGCGCACAACGTGCCGGCAGCCCAGGGACTTGCTGCAAACCTGCGCATGCTGCCGCGCGTGCGCACGATCGCCGTTTGCGCGATCTTCGGCGACAAGGACATACCCGGAATCACCGCGGCGCTCGCCACGGAAATCGACGCATGGATTCTGGTGGCTCTCGACGGTCCGCGCGCGGTATCGACCGCGGAGCTCGCGCGTCAGCTGCCGCGCGGCGCCACGGTTCTAGGTTCAGCGGATAGCGTCGCCGGCGGTTGCCGCCGAGCGCGCGACGCCGCGGCGCCGGGCGAACGCATTCTGGTGTTCGGTTCTTTCCTCACGGTAGGACCGGCGCTCGAATTCATTGGGCTATAGTTCGCACATGGATTCGCGAGCCAAGCAACGACTGACCGGTGCGGTGATTCTCGTCGCGTTGTTCGTGCTGCTCGTACCCGAACTACTCACCGGGCCTCGCGGTGCGGATGCGCCCGCCGGTACGCCGACCGATGAGGGAATGCGTCGCTACACCATCGATCTCGACGCCACGACACCGGCGGCGCGGCCCGAGAATCCGCAGGCGCGCGAGCCCGCAGTCGCGTTGCCGCCGGTCGCCGAGAGTTCGCCGCCGCGTGCCCTTCCCGGAGAGCCGGCCGTGTCCGCAGCGCCGGAACCCGAGGCCAAGCCCATGGAAGGCGCTGCAGTGGCAGCGACAAAGCCTGCGCCAAAGCCTGCGGCGTCGCTGCCCCCGGTCGCCGCGCCGGTCACCACACCGCCGGTAGCCGCCCAAGGCAGGGCCGAGGCACCGCGCCCTGCTGCCGCGCCGCAGGTTGCACGAGGCGATTTCGTCGTGCAGCTCGGCAGCTTTGGCAGCCGTGAAAATGCCGACCGCCTGGTCCGCGATATGTCCGCCAAGGGTTTCGCTGCCTTCGTGGCGCCGATCTCCAGCGGCGGGCGCGAGCTCTACCGTGTACGAGTAGGGCCGACTCGCGACCGGGCTGCCGCGGAGGCCCTGGCCGCACAACTTCGGCGCATCGGCCAATCCGGCAGCATCGTGCCTATTTCGTGAATTCCGGCGGCCACTTGGCTGCATTCGGCGCGAGGCGTCGAGTACAATGCCGCGCCTGCTCCGAGGGCGTCGCGGCCTGACTTATCGAATGATCGCAGTCGACTACATCATCATCGCGATTCTGATTATTTCCGCCGTCATGGGCCTGGTTCGCGGCCTGCTCCGCGAAGCCATCGCGGTCATCACCTGGATTCTCGCCATCGTGCTCGCGTGGAGTTTCGGCTCCTCGCTCGAGCCCATGATGGGCGGCGTCCTCGTCGGTTCGCCCATGCGCATCTGGGCCGCCCGCGCCATCATCTTCGTTTTCGTGCTCCTTTTGGGCGGCGCGGTGAGCGTGATACTTGGACATTTCGTTCGCGTCTCCATGTTCGCCGGCATGGACAAGTTCCTGGGGTTCGTCTTCGGCATCATCCGCGGCGTGGTCATCGTTGGCGCGTTCACCATCGCCATCCAGGCGCTGCGGATGGACGAAGACGCGCGCTGGAAGAACTCCCGTCTCATGCCTTACGCCATCGGCGTCGCGGACGCGTTACGCGGCATCGTGGGCGAGAAGCTCGAGCGCATCGAGATGAAGCTGAACCAGCACGCAACATCCACTTGAGGATCTCAACCGAATGTGCGGCATAGCCGGAATCGTTGGAACGAGCGGAGTCAATCAACGAATCTATGACGCGCTGACGGTGCTTCAGCATCGCGGCCAGGACGCGGCGGGCATCGCCACCGTCGGCGAAGGCGAGTTGTTCGTGCGCAAAGGTCAGGGCCTGGTGCGCGATGTGTTCCAGCAGCACCACATGCTCGAGCTCAAGGGCAACATCGGCATCGGGCACGTGCGTTACCCGACCGCCGGGTGCGACAACGCCGCCGAAGCTCAGCCTTTCTATGTGAATGCGCCGTACGGCATCTGCCTCGCGCACAACGGCAACCTGACCAACGCGCGTGAACTCGGCGAAGTGCTCGAACGCGAAGACCGCCGCCACCTGAACACCAGTTCCGATTCCGAAGTGCTGCTCAACGTGTTGGCCTCAGAGCTTCAGCGAGTGGGCACGCCGCGAGTCACGCCAGCCGACATTTTCGCGGCGGTCAGCGCCGTATATCGCCGCTGCCGTGGCGGCTACGCCGTGGTTGCCATGGTCATCGGCCACGGGCTGCTGGCGTTTCGCGATCCGAACGGCATACGCCCGCTGGTGCTGGGTCAGCGCGAGACGCCCAAGGGCGCCGAATGGATGCTGGCCTCCGAAAGCGTGGCGCTCGACATGCTGGGCTTCAAGCTGGTGCGTGACGTGGCGCCGGGCGAAGTCGTGTACATCGACGTGCACGGCCGCCTGCACTCGCAGGTGTGTGTGGCCACCACGCACCACTCGCCATGCATTTTCGAATACGTGTACTTCGCGCGTCCCGACTCGCTCATCGACAACATCTCGGTGCACCGCGCGCGCATGCGCATGGGCGAACGGCTCGCCGAGAAAATTCTGCGCGAGCGTGCCGACCATCACATCGACGTGGTCATCCCGATTCCGGATACCAGCCGCACCAGCGCCATGCAGGTGGCGCAGCGTCTCGACGTCAAATACCGCGAAGGCTTCGTCAAAAACCGCTACGTGGGCCGCACGTTCATCATGCCGGGCCAGGAGCAGCGTTCGAGGTCGGTACGCAGCAAGCTGAATGCCATCGACCTCGAGTTCCGCAACAAGAACGTGCTGCTGGTCGACGACTCCATCGTGCGCGGCACGACGTCGGCGCAGATCATCGACCTGGCGCGTGAAGCCGGGGCCAAAAAGGTGTATTTCGCGTCGGCCGCGCCGCCCGTGAAATTCCCCAACGTCTACGGCATCGACATGCCGGCCGCGAGCGAACTCGTGGCGAGCAACCGTACCGATGCCGAAGTGGCCGAGGTCATTGGCGCCGACTGGCTGATCTACCAGGACCTCGAAGATCTCATCCAGGCCTGCGTGCACGATCATTCGAGCATCAAGGAATTCGACACGTCGTGCTTCTCGGGGCACTACGTCACCGGCGACGTGACGCCCGAATACCTCGCGCGCCTGCAGTCCGAACGTTCGGACCTGGCCAAGGCGACGCGGCGCGATGGCGATCGCGCCGGCCTCAAGATAGTAAAGAACTAGCGGCTGGCGGGCGCGCGCCCGCCCGATCCGCATGAGTGCTCGCCGCATCCTGCTCGAACTGTTCGATGCCGCGCTGCGCGCGGTCGACGGACGTGCGTGCACCGCGCGATGCCTGCGCAATGCCAAAATGCCAGCGCCCGTCGCGGTATTTGCCGTAGGAAAAGCCGCAAGTTCGATGGCAATGGGCGCCGTCGATGAACTTGGGTCCGCCATCGAAAGCCTGCTGGTGATCACCAAGGATGGCCACGTCGATCCCGCGCTCGCGCGCCGCGCCGGTGCGACAATCTTTGAAAGCGCACATCCCATTCCCGACGATCGCAGCCTGAGTGCGGGGCTCGAATTACAGCGCCGTTTGCTCCAACTACCGGCCGGCGTCACGCCGCTATTCCTGATTTCCGGGGGAAGCTCCAGTCTGGTGGAATGGTTGCAAGATGGCGCGACGCTCGATGAGCTGCGCGCGCTGAATCAACGCGGCCTCACGGCCGGATGGGATATCGCGACGCTCAATGCAGAACGGCGACGGTTGTCGCGTCTCAAGGGTGGGGGTGTCGCCAGGCTGCTCGCGGGGCGCGGCGGGATGGCGCTCTTTATTTCCGATGTTCCCGGCGACGATCCTGACGTCATCGGCTCGGGGTTGTTAGGCACCGATGACGGCCGCGCCGACCGGATCGAGCGGCAAATTGTCGCGAACGTGGAGTTGGCTGTTCACGCGGTAGTCGAAGCGGCCCAGGCCCACGGACTCGAACTGGCGAAGTGTGAGACTCGCTTTGATGGCGATGCCGGCGTCGTGGCGGGTGAGATGCTTCTCGCGCTGCGAGCCTGCCCGGTCGACGGGATCGTGTGGGGCGGTGAGTCGACAACGACGCTGCCGGCCGAACACGGCCGCGGCGGACGCAATACCCATCTCGCATTGTCGTTTGCGCGGCAGCTCCGTGCCGGTGACCCGTGGCTGCTGCTCGCCGCCGGCACCGATGGCACGGACGGACCCACCGAAGATGCGGGTGCAATGGTCGATGCAGGCACGATAGGGCGCGCTGTACTCGGTGGATGCGATGTCACTCGCGCCTGGGCGCAGTTCGACTCCGCAACCGCGCTCGAAGCATCTGCGGACCTCGTGCACACAGGTCCCACGGGCACGAACGTCGGCGACATCCTCATCGGTCTGAAGATGCGGCGAGCGAGCTGAAACGGCCTTCAGGGCAGCAACACCGCCTCGGCGTCGATTCCCTTGAGAATTTCATTGACCATGACGCCGTGCGCGTCATTGGTCTTTTGGTCCTCGTGATTGAACAGCGCGACCAGGCCGAGTTTGAGTTCGGGCTCGACGATGCAGTAGGTGTGAAACCCTTCGATGTTGCCGGTCTGCCAGATCACACGTTTTCCCGGCGCGCTCAGCATCTGCCAGTTGAGGCCGGCCGCGTAGTTGCCCGCCGTGACGTACGGCACGTGCGATAACTTCACCGCCGGATCGCTTTCGCGTATCTGCCACGCGATGTACCTGAGCATGTCGTTGACGCTCGACTTGATCCCACCCGCGCCCAGCAGGACGTCGGGAGTGTCTGGCATCAGTTGGCCGTCACCATGAAATCCGCGTGTGCGGTGGGCGGCCTGTCGTGGCGTCAGCGTGATGGTCGTGCGATGCATGCCAAGTGGCGTCGCAATGTTTTTCGTCACGAGGCTTTCATACGGCTCGCGGTAAATCCTTTCGAGGATGTAGGCGGCGAGTGCCGCCCCCGAGTTTGAATACTTGAATGTCCCGCCAGGTTCGGATTCGATTTTCACCTTGTGCAGGTCATCGAGAAAATCCTGTCGTGAGTAGTTTGCGTAAATCTCGGTGATCCGCTGCGCCCAGGGTTTTTCGCTCGCAAAATCCGGCAAAGTCTCGGGGAGGTCGGGAATCACGAAAGGCAGGCCGGAGCGATGGTCAACCAGGTCGAACAACCGAATCGGATGGCCGTCGAATTCCAGGTTGGGATAGTCGCCATCGAGATATTTGCGGATGTCGTCGTCGAGCCTGAGTTTTCCTTCAACCTGCGCTTGAGCGAGCAGGGTGCCGGTGAAAGTCTTGGTGATCGATGCCAGCGGATAGATCGTGTCGGCGGTCGGTCGCTGCTTGCCGCCGGGTTTGAGATGTCCGTAGTTGAACGTGTACGTCTTGCCGTCGTGGTAGACGCCGATCGACATTCCCACGGTGTGGGGGTTCGCCGCGAGAAATGTGCGGGTGGCATTCTCCACCGCGGCGATTGCCGCGCGCCCGTCGGCGGCGCCGGCGAGCATCGGCAACAGAAAAATCCCCGACGCGACTGCGCGCAATGAATTCATTGCAATGGTCCTCGTGAGAGAGAATTCGAACTAACAAATCTCATGTTCACATGGCTCCTGCAATGTGTGTGCCCGCGGATTGTGCGTTTCCGTCGGGCTGGCCGGGCTCTTTATCTTCGTGCGACTGTCCGCGGACGTCCGCGGACGTCCGGCCCCGAGCCCTCGAACGTGACGCTTCGTCGGGCCGCATGTTCTAATCCGCGCAATGCGCCTGATGCTGATCGATGATGACCCGCGGTACCGCACGCTGCTGCGTCATCATATTTCCTGTGATTGGCCGGACGTCGAACTGGTGAGCTACAACCCCCGCGTGCGCGGCCCGTTGACCCCGGGATTCCTCGCGCAGGGCTATAGCGTGGTGCTGCTCGATCACGAGTGGAAAGGTGGCTCGGGTCTCGACTGGCTCAAGGATTTCCACGGTCGCGAAGGTTTCGCGCCTGTCATTTTCCTCTCCGCCGACAACGAATCGCCGGATGCCGTGGAAGCGCGCAGCGCCGGCGCCTTCGAAGTGATCGGCAAGATCAAGATAAAGCACACCAAGCTCAACGACGCGATCCGTCGCGCCGCGGGTGAACAGGCCAAGGCTCAGAGCCGTTGGCGCATGTCGGCGGGCGCGAAGATGGCGCAGGATTTCGCCGGCGTGCGGCTCAAGGAATACCGGCGCATCGAGCGCATCGCCAAAGGCTCTGTGTCCGAGCTGTTTCTCGCCGAAAGCGCCAGCAGCGGCGATGTGGTGGTGCTCAAGGTCACGCCGGCCGTCCGCAAGGAAACCGGTATTGATCAATCGATGGAGCGGTTCCTGCAGGAATTCGAGATGCTGCGCGAGATCCGCCACCCGAACATCGTGCGCATCTACGATCTCGGGGTCACCGACGATCACCTGTTCATCGCCATGGAGCACTTCGCGCGTGGCGATTTGCGCAAGCGCATGTCCGAAGGCCTCACCGCGCGACAGTCGCTGACGTATGCGCGCGATCTCGCGTACGCGCTGCAGGCGATTCACGAGGTGGGAATCTTCCACCGCGACCTCAAGCCCGGAAACGTGATGTTGCGCGACGATGGCAGTATCGCGCTCATCGACTTCGGCCTCGCCAAGCACGTGGCGCTCAAGATGGAAGTCACCGACAAGGGGCTGATCTTCGGCACGCCTCACTACATGAGCCCCGAACAAGGTCACGGCAAGGAGATCGACGCGCGCAGTGACATCTACAGTCTCGGAGTCATGCTGTTCGAAATGCTCACCGGCAGGAAACCGTTCGACGCGGATAATCACATGGCGATTCTCGTGCATCACGCCAAGGCACCCATCCCGCGACTGTCGGAACGCCTCGCGCTGATTCAACCGCTCATCGACACTCTCATGGCCAAGGACCCTGCGGATCGGCCCGCAACCGCAGAAGTCGCCGCGAAGCTCATCGACGCGGCGCTGAACGGCATCACGGCGGCAGGCACCGCCCAGTGAGTGTCAAACGCGAGACCGCGGCGGCAATGCGCTTCGATCGAGCCACTGGCAAATCGATCCTGTTGAGCGGCACGCCGACAGCCTGGGTCGACGCAGCGATCGGGGATCTGCCGACGCTGCTCGTGGATCACGCCAACTGCGAGAAGAAAGCGGCGTCGACGGCGATGGCGCTCATCTTTGCTTATCCGGAAGACCGGTCGTTGAGCGTCGCGTTGTCGCGGCTCGCGCGCGAGGAGCTCAAGCACTTCGAGCAGGTCGAGCGGCTCATGAAGAAGCTCGAGGTGCCCTACCAGCGCATGAAGCCGGGGCGTTACGCCGGCGAGCTGCGCAAGCTGGTGCGCACGCACGAACCCAAACGCAAGCTCGACCTCATGATCGTGCATGCCTTGATCGAAGCCCGCTCCTGCGAGCGTTTCCACCTGCTTGCCAAACGCCTGCCGGAACCAGTGCGCGATCTCTATGAACAACTCGAGCGTTCCGAGGCGCGGCATTTCGAGCTGTACCTCGATTTCGCCCGGCGCGAGTTCGAGGCTTCCGAGATCGAAGCGCGGCTCGAGTTGATTGCGGCACGCGAAGCGGAACTGGCAACCAGCGCCGATCGCGAGCTGCGCTTCCATTCCGGCCCGCCCGCCTAGCGGGGCAGCGGTACCTCGCGCGCGCCGGCGGCGTCGACCGCGACACAACTCGCCGATTCGTACCATGGCGCAAGCACCACGCGCTCGGCGTCGATGCCGTCGAACACCACCGGGTGGGTCGCCGGGCGATGCGTGTGGCCATGAATCAGGCGGCGCGCGCCGGTGGCGCGGAACGCGCGGATCACCGCCTCGGGATTGACGTCCATGATTGTCGGGATGGTGCGCTGGGTGTACGCCTTGCTGCCGGCGCGCGCGGCGCTCGCCAGATCGCGACGGGCGGCGAGCGGCAGCGACAGGAAGCGGCGTTGCCAGTCCGGCCGGCGCACGATGGTCCGCAGCTCCTGGTAGGTGGGATCGTCGGTGCAGAATACATCGCCGTGGCTCAGCAGCGTCGGCACTCCGTGCAGGTCGAAGACCACGGGGTCGGGAAGTAGTTTGGCGCCGGTGCGTTTCGCGAATGCCTCGCCCAACAGGAAATCGCGATTGCCATGCAGGACGTAGACCGGCACGCCACTGGCGGTCAGGCGCGCGAGCCCGGCGCAGGCGCGGGCATTGTCCGGATTGTCGTCGTCATCGCCCACCCAGACCTCGAACAAGTCACCGAGCAGGTAGAGAGCCTCGGCCTCACGGGCGCGGCCGTCGAGAAAGGCTACGAACGCGTCGATGGCCCAGGGAGCCTCGCTGTCGAGGTGCAGGTCGGAGGCGAACAGGCTGTGCGCCGCGTCGCTCACTTCGGTGGCGGTGCTTCCGGAACTTGATTTGCCGGTATGGGGGCCGGAGCCGCGGTGGATTCGCCTGCCGTCGGCGCCTGCGTCGTGGGTTCGGCGGGCGGCGGTGTTGCCGCCGGCGTCACCATTGCCGCGTCGGTTATCACTTCGACCTTCTGGATGATCACGGCCTGCATGGGTGCATCCTGCTTGAACGGCCCCATGGCGCCGCTGGGCGACACGCTGATGCGGTCCACGACTTCCATGCCTTCGATGACCCGGCCGAACACCGCGTAGCCCCAGCGCGTGGGCAGAGGGTCGAGATCGGCGTTGTCGGCCACGTTCACGTAGAACTGGCAATCGCCCGAATGCGGACCGCTGGCGCGTGCCAGGCCGACGGTGCCGCGGAGATTCTTGAGTCCATTGCCGGCTTCGTTCGGGATAGGCTTCTGTGTGGGCTTTGCCTTGTAGTCGGGTCCGACGCCACCGCCCTGGATCACGAAGTTCGAAATCACGCGATGAAACAGCGTGTTCGTGTAGTAGCCGGAGCGCACATACGACAGGAAGTTCTCGACAGTGAGCGGCGCGCGGTCGCGCTGCATTTCGATGACGAAAGCGCCCAGGTTGGTGGTGACGCGCACACGCTCGGTGCTGGCGGCCCCAGCCTGGAACGACAAAAGGAGGCCCAGCAGAGCTGGCAGCAAACGCAGGTTTTTCATGGCCGGCGATTCTACCGAAGCTGCGGCGCGCCGTTCATTTCCCTAGAATCCGCCGATGTCGTCCTCCATCACCACCCGTTTCGCTCCCAGCCCCACCGGCGCGTTGCATCTCGGCAATGCGCGCACCGCCTTGTTCAGCTGGCTGTTCACCCGGCACCACGGTGGACGCTTCGTGCTCCGCATCGAAGATACGGACACCGAGCGCAGCAAGGAGCCCTACACCGCCGCGCTAATGGAAGACCTCAAATGGATGGGTCTGGAATGGGATGCGGGTCCCGGGCGTGCCGGCCCCGGCGAGGAATATCACCAGTCCCGGCGCGGCGCGATCTATGCGCGCCATTCCGCCGCGCTCGACGCGCGTGGGCTCACCTATCCGTGCTACTGCACGACGCTCGAACTGGACCTGTCGCGCAAGGCGCAGCTGGCCGCGGGTCGCCCGCCGCGTTATGCCGGAACCTGCCGCGAGCTTTCTCCCGAAGCGCGCGTACGCAAGAGCGCGCAAGGCATCTCGCCAACGACGCGATTCCGCGTGCCCGCGGGCAATCGCGTCGAATTCAATGACATGGTTCATGGACCGCAGAGTTTCGCCACCGACGACATCGGCGATTTCATCCTGCGGCGCGCCGACGGTAGCGCGGCCTTCTTCTTCAGCAATGCCATCGACGACGCCGAGATGGGCATCACGCACGTGCTGCGCGGCGAAGATCACCTGACAAACACGCCACGGCAGCTGCTGGTGCTCGACGCGCTCGGCCTTCGTTGCCCGACCTACGGCCACCTGTCGCTGCTGGTGGGCGCCGACGGGTCGCCGCTGTCCAAGCGCCACGGCGCAACCAGCGTGCGCGAATTCCGCGACCGAGGCTATCTACCGGTGGCACTGGCCAATCACCTGTTCCGGCTCGGACATTCGAGCAGCGAGAACGGTGTGCTCACGGCCGACGGCATGGCGCGCGCGTTCACGGTGAAACATCTCGGGCGCGCGCCGGCGCGTTTCGAGGAATCGCAGCTCAATGTCTGGCAGCGTGAAGTTGCGCACCACATGCCGCTCGAGGAAAGCGAACGGTGGCTCGCGGCCGAAACACCGCTGGACATCGACGCCGATCGCCGCCGGGCTTTCATCGCTGCCATCCGCCCCAACGTGCTGCTGCCGTCGGACGTTGCACACTGGCGTGATGTGGTCTTTGGCGCGGCGCCGGCGCTCGATGAGATCTCGCTGGCGCGCGTGCGCGAAGCGGGTCCGCAGTTCTTCCGCGTGGCCGCGGAAGCCGCCGCCACGGGCGGCAAGCTCGACGCCATCGTCACTGCCGTAAAGGCCGCCACCGGAGCCAAGGGCCAGGCGCTGTGGAAGCCCCTGCGACTGGCGCTCACCGGTACGCCGGAAGGTCCCGAGCTCGCGCCGTTGTTGCACGCCATGCAGGATGCCGCCATTCACGACCGCCTGAGCCGATTCGCCGCATGATCCGCATACATAATTCCCTGACGGGCGAGAAACAGGAACTCGAGCCCGTCGAGCCCGGCCACGTGCGCATGTACAGCTGTGGCATCACGGTGTACGACTACTTTCACGTGGGCAATGCCCGCATGCTGGTGGTCTTCGACATGGTGAGCCGCTACCTGCGCCACCGCGGTCTGCAGGTCACGTACGTGCGCAACATCACCGACGTCGACGACAAGATCATCAACCGCGCCAGGGAAGCCGGCGTCGACTGGCGCGCGCATGCGTTCAAATACACGGCCGCCATGCACGAGGACCTGGACCGGCTCGGCTGCCTGCGCCCGGAGATCGAACCGAAGGCGTCCGCGTACATCGCTGAGATGCTGACCATGATCGGCCAGCTCATCGACAACGGTTTCGCCTACGTCGCGAGCGATGGTGACGTGATGTACGCCGTGCACAAGTTCGCGCCGTATGGAAAGTTGTCGGGCAAGAGGCTCGAAGACCTGCGTGCTGGGTCGCGCGTGGAAGTGGACACGGCCAAGCGCGATCCGCTCGACTTCGTGTTGTGGAAATCGGCGAAACCCGGAGAACCTTCCTGGCCATCACCGTGGGGTGACGGGCGTCCCGGCTGGCACATCGAGTGTTCCGCCATGTCGACCAAGGAGCTGGGGCCGCACTTCGACATTCATGGGGGTGGGCTCGACCTCAAGTTCCCGCACCACGAGAACGAGATCGCGCAGACCTGCGGCGCCACGCACGCGAAGTTCGCCGAGATCTGGATGCACAACGGCTTCCTCAACATCGACAACGAGAAAATGTCGAAGTCGCTCGGCAACTTCTTCACCACCCGCGAAGTGCTGGCGAAGATCAAACATCCCGAAGTGCTGCGGTTCTTCCTGTTGTCGAGCCACTATCGCGGGCCGATGAACTACTCACCCGATCAACTCGTGCAGGCTGAAGCGGCGCTGACGCGCATGTACGTGGCGCTGCGCGATGTGCCGCTGGACGACTCCCGGCAGTTTGAACCGTCGAACGCGACCGCTTCGTTCGTGGAAGCGATGGACGACGACTTCAATACCCCTGAGGCAATCGCGGTCCTTCAAGGTTTGGCGGGAGAACTGAACAAGGCCAAGACCAGCGGCAAACCTCAGCTCATGGCGGCGCTGGCTTACGAGTTGCAGCGGCTGGGAAGAGTGCTCGGCTTGCTGGCGGCGGATGCCAACGCTTTTCTTCGCAGCGCGGTCGAGGGGCACGATGGCACGCGGCTACCGGGTGCGCTCGCGGAAAGTGCCATCGACGATCTGGTCAATGCCAGGTTGTCGGCGCGAAAGGCGAAAGACTGGCCGGAGTCGGACCGCATTCGCGACCTGCTCACGGTGGCCGGCGTCATCCTCGAGGACAAGCCTGGCGGCGTGACGGTGTGGCGCCGCAAGTAGCGCCGGCGCCCTCTCAGCGCAGCCCCTGGCCCCGCCGTGTGACGTAACCCTGCGGCTGCGGCCGGTTTCATTGACCGGTCAGGAGCCCCTCCGTATCATTCGCGCCCCCGTATGCCGGGGTATGGGTCCTGACCGGGCCTGTTTCGGTTCTCTCGATGGATTGGGGCGCGGGGTATGGCGCAGTCTGGTAGCGCATCTGCTTTGGGAGCAGAGGGTCGCAGGTTCGAATCCTGCTGCCCCGACCAACCGATGAGAGCCAGCGTTGCGTGAGGTACGCTTTCGTTCCGGCTGCGCCCGTAGCTCAGTTGGATAGAGCACCGGCCTTCTAAGCCGGTGGTCGCAGGTTCGACTCCTGCCGGGCGCGCCAATTTGGCTGTGAAAGGTTTTTTTATGGTGGGCGTAGCTCAGCTGGTAGAGCCCCGGGTTGTGATCTCGGCTGTCGTGGGTTCGAGTCCCATCGTCCACCCCATTTTTTGTCTCGTGCGCGTCTTCGCGCTGTGCGCGGGCATCGCCCTGTCGGGCGTTGCGCATGCCGCCAATGCCGTCCCCACTCTGTTCGTCGCCGGCGATTCGACGGCCTCGTCGTACGGCGCCAACGCGAAAAATCAACAGGGGTGGGGTGCGGTCCTGCAGCCGTTGTTCGACGAGTCGAAACTGCGCGTGGTCGATGTCGCGCGCGGTGGGCGAAGCAGCCGCACTTTCATCACCGAAGGTCACTGGGATCGACTGCTCGAGCAGTTACACGCCGGCGACTTCGTGATCATCCAGTTCGGCCACAACGATTCGGGTGCGCTCAACCAGGAGCCGGCCGGCTCGACGCGCCCCTTGCGCGCCCGCGGCACGATCCCCGGTATCGGCGATGAATCCGAAGAGATCGACAACGTCATCACCGGCAAGCACGAGACGGTGTATTCGTTCGGCTGGTACCTGCGAAAAATGATAGCGGACACGCGCGCGAAGGGTGCGACCCCGATCTTGCTTACGCTCACCAAGACCAACAATTGGAAAGACGAACGCATTCCTTGTGCCGCCGAAAGTTATCGGCTCTGGACTTCGCAGACGGCGACGAATGAGAAAGTCGCGTTCGTCGACCTCTCGCGAATCATCGCGGATCGCTTCCAGCGCGAGGGTCCGGACGTGGTCAAGGCGCAGTTCATCGACGACACGGTGCATACCAACCTCACCGGCGCCGAGGCCAACGCGAAAGATGCCGTCGCGGGACTTCGCGCCGTCAGGGCGCTGCCATTCAAGTCGATGCTGTCGAAGGCCGGTCGCGCCATCCGTGCGGACCGGGGACCGCCGAAGAACTCGGTCTGCCCGAAGCTCTAGTCCCCGGCGAAGCGAATCGCCGGCTTCTTCGGCAGCGGCGCCGCTTCGTCGAGATAGAAACTCGGATGCGGTGGCTGGTTGTAGGCCACGTTCTGCCAGGCCACGGCCAGCCGATACTGCGGATCCTGCATCAGCGTCACCATGCGGTGCGGGGTCGGAATCGTCGAGGTGTAGATGCGCAGCTCGCGGTTGTCGCGTGTGCGCCAGATCACTTCCTCGCGCCAGTCGCCCCAGATATCCGCGGACAATGCCGGGGTCGCCTTGGTGCCGTTGTTGGAGGTGCAATTGTGCGCGATGAGCAGCGGCTCCACGGTCTGCGTCTGCCAATTCCACTTGCTGATGACGTTCTGGTCGAGCAGCTCGCGCAGCAGGTCGCCGTCCCACCAGATCGCGAAGTTGGTGGACAGGCCCGCCGGGCGTCCTTCGACGAACTTCTTGCCGTGAATATCGTACATGCCGCTCATGCCGGCGCCCGCGGCCCAGGATTCCGCGCCCGGGAAACGCGGATCGATGTTGAACGCCACACCACGGCCGGGGCCTTCGCCCTTGTCGCCGCCGCTTTCATCCGCCTTCACCGCAGGGATGGTGAACAGCGGTTTGCCAGTGCGTGCGTCGCGCAGGCTCATGCCCTGGGCGTCGAAGCGCTCCTGGATGTCGAATACCTCGAGGCCGGGATTGGCGGGGTCGAGATCGCCGACGTGCAGCGCGTCGCCGTGCCCCCATCCGGTGGAATAAACACCCGTGCCATCGTCATCGATGACGGCGGCGCCGTAGATGATTTCGTCGCGCCCATCGCCGTCGACGTCGGCCACCGACAGCTGGTGGTTACCCTGGCCGCGATAGGCCTTGTTCTTCTCGGATGAGTCGCTGTCGAACACCCAGCGGTTCTTGAGCTTGCCGACGCCGTTTTTCGAACGGAAGTCCCAGGCCGCGAGCACGGTCCTCGTGTAGTAGCCGCGTGCCATCACGATGCTCGGACGCTCGCCGTCCAGGTAGGCGACGCCGGCGAGGAAACGATCGATTCGATTGCCGTGGCTGTCGCCCCAGGTCTCCTTCGTCTGCTCGGGCGTCGGGTTGTCGGTTTTCGGATGGCGGCGCGGTAGATAGGTTTCGCTGGCCAGCACCTTCCCGGTCAGGCCGTCGAACACGGTGAGATATTCCGGCCCGCTCAGGATGAATCCCGCGAGGCTCGTGCCTTCGCGGCGCGGCCCGGTCACCGAGCCCGGCTTCTCGCCGGCGGATTCGGGCGTGAGCCAGTTGGCCTCGGCATCGCCCAGGATCTTGCCGGTGCCGTCGGTGGTGCCGTCGGCGGTCTTGCAGACGAGCTCGGCGCGCCCGTCGCCATCGAAGTCGTACACCAGGAACTGCGTGTAGTGCGCGCCCTCGCGGATGTTAGGCCCGAGGTTGATGGTCCACAGCAGGGTGCCGTCGAGTTTGTACGCCTGGAAGATCGGCGGATCGGTCACGCCGGGTTGCGAATTGTCTTTCGCCACGCCCGTCTGGTGCAGCACGATTTCGTACTGGCCATCGCCGTCGAGATCGCCCGCCGACGCATCGTTTGGCGTGTAGCCGGGCGGGGTCTGCAGCGGAATCGAATGGTAGGGCAGCGGCGGCGCGCCGGCCGCGATATGGAACGGCGCGCTGCGAGGTTGTTCGGTGCCAGCGAGCACGGCCGTGACGTAGTAGTCGGTCTCGCGGTCGAGCCGGGCGGTGTTGTCGAGCAGCCAGGTACCGGCGGTGAGCGGCTGCGCGTTCAGGCGAATGGCGCCGGTCTGGGCATCAGGCCGCGCCGCGAATCGTGCGGGATCTTGGGCGCCCGCGGCCGGGCGAGTCGTCTCGCGATACACGTTGAACGCAACGCCGTCCGGATCGCTCGCGAGCAGGCGCCAGCTCAGGAATACCTTGCCGTCGCTTTGCTGAATCGCGACGAGGCCGCGATCGAGCTTCTCCAGGTAGCGCAGCTTTTCTTTTGCTGCGAGCGGCCATGCAAAGAGCATTGTCGCCAACGCGAGCGGCATCCAGCTCGGAGTCGTCATTGCTTTCCTTTTCCCCAGAGTTGCTCGTACTTCCAGCCCGTCAGGTCTTCGACGATCGCGCGATTCCCGGGCGTGGGTTGCGTGCCGGGCTGCTTCTTGAAGCGCTCTATTTCGTCCATGAGTACCGCGTGTGTGTCGCGGTTCAGTCTGAAGCGCAGCGAGACCACGAAGCCGAAGGTCAGGATGGCCAGGGTACCCACGCCCATGATCAGCAGTACCGCGTTCAGCACCGACTGCGGTTGATGCATCGTCTTCGGAATGAGGCCGCTTGCGTTGAGGATCTGCGTGACGATGAAGATTGCCGCCGACTGCATCAGTTTGCGGACGAAGGTCATGACGCCGGCGAACGCGCCTTCGCGCCGCCGCCCGGTCACGATTTCATCCACGTCGGGCATGTAGTTGTAGATAGTCCATGGAATGTAGTTGAGGCCGCCGCGGCCGAGGCCGGCGACGGCCACCGCGACGAAATACCAGGTGACGTTGGTGACGCCGAGCGAGTAGAGCGTCAGCAGGCCGACTACGCCCGTGGCGAACAGCACGATGGCGATGCGGTAGGAAGGCGCGGCATGGATGCGCAGCACGATCCAGATGGTCAGGATGACCGACAGGAGCTGGGCAATCGCCATGCAGGTGCTGATGTCTGACATGGTCGTCAGCGTGCCGGCGAGCGCGAAGGCGATGAAATATCCCAGCACCGGATTCAATACGTCCTGGCTGATGTAGCCGCCGAGATACATGCCGAGGTGCAGCCGGAAAGAGCGAATGCGCATCGTGGCCCAGAGATCATCGAAGAGCTGCGTGAGCTTGCTCAGGAATGCTCCGGGCGGACGGACTTCGATTGCCGCGATCTCTTCGCGCGGCCGCTCCCAGGTGAACAGGTAGACGGCGAGCGCCACGAGGACGAAGAACACCGAAAAGATCGCACCAAGATAGAGGAACGTGTCGGCCGATCCGTCGCCGCCCAGATATTTCACGATCTTGCCCGGCAGCCACAGCGCCGCGATGTTGGCGATCTGACCGCAGAGGATGCGCGCTCCGGCGAATATCGCCTTGGTCTTGTAGTTCGGTGACATCTCCGCCGCGAGCGTTTCATACGGAATGATCTCCATCGCGTACACGAGCTCGAAGAAGACGTACGTGATGAGGTAGTACCAGAAGCTCTGGCCATTGACCCACATGAGCGCGAAGCTCGGCAGCAGCGGGATCGCCAGCAGGATGAAGAAGCGTCGGCGGCCGAAGCGCTTGCCGAGCCAGGTGTGGTGGAAATAGTCCGAGACGTAACCGATGACCGGACTGAAGAAGGCGTCGAGCAGCCGCGCCGCGACGAAGATGAGACCGGCTTCCGCCGCCGTGAGTCCGCAATACGTGGTGTAGAAGAACAGGATCCAGGCGGTGATGATCGACATCGCCCCGGCACCCAGAAAATCGTTGCTGCCGTAGGCGATGTAGTTGCCTAACTTGACCTGGCGTGCCGACATTTGCCGTCCCGTTGCGCTGGTCGCGCGTTCAGATGAAAGCCCGCTTGAACTCGCCGAGCGCGAGTATGGCCATGGCCTGGCCGTAGGGCATCGAAGTCAGGGGAATCTTGCGATAGCCATCCAGGTCGTTGAACACCGGCGTACCGAACGAGACGTTCTTGAGCTCACCGGTCATGTCGATGTTGGCGAGCACGGCCTTGACGGCACGAATGCCCGCTTCCTCGTACTCGTCACCGATATAGCCCTTGCGGACCGACTTGAGAATTCCATAGCCGAACCCCGCGGCTGCCGAAGCCTCCAGGTAGGACTTGGGGTCGTTGATGAGCGTGTGCCACAGGCCGTCCGGATGCTGGTAGTGCACCAGGGTCTTGATCTGCGATAGATGGGTCTCGAGCAGGAATTCGCGCAGGCCATCGCCGGCCTCAAGGTCCAGTAGTTCGATGAACTCCGGAATGGCGATCGTCACCCAGCAATTGCCGCGCGCCCACAGCGCGTCGGCGAAGTTGTGGCGGCCATCGAAGGTCCAGCCGTGGAACCACAAGCCGGTCTTGCGGTCGACCAGGTACTTGATGTGCAGCATGAACTGGCGGCGCGCCTCCTCGACGTAGTGCGGGCGGCCTAACAACTTGCCGATCTTGGCGAGTGGCAGGACGCTCATCATGAGCGTGTCGTCCCACAGCTGCTGGTCGTTCACCGAGTTGAAGACGATGTGCTGGAAGCCGTTCTCCTCGGTGCGCGGCAGGCCGTCCATGAGCCACTCCGCCCATTCGTCGAGGTACGGCAGCCAGGTGCTGTCCGGGCTCTCCTC
>JBDTSV010000123.1:0-9913 GCA_039930985.1 Pseudomonadota bacterium | reverse complement strand
AGCTTCTGCCCTTGCACCAGCCCGCGAGGCAGGCGGAACTTTCGCCCCTTGAGGCCGAGCGGAAACTTCACCAGGAAATTCTGGTCTTCGAGCTTGCGGCGGAAATTGAGATCGGCACGCGAAGGACGGTCGCGGAACGCGTCCTGCCAGTCGACCGAAGTCATGATGCGCTCGATGTCCTTGGCCGAGAGACCTGAGGCGTACAACCCGCCGACCACCGCACCCATGCTGGTACCGGCGATGGCATCGACCGGCACGTGGTTTTCTTCGAGCACCTTGAGAACGCCGATGTGGGCCGCACCGCGCGCGCCGCCACCGGAGAGCACGAGTCCGATCCGGGGACGCGCCGTGCCTTGCTGACGTGACGTCTCCTGCGCCTGCATCGCGCCGCTGATCGCCAGGCAGCTCAAGGCGAACAGCGCTGATTTTCTTGCTTTATTGGGCATCGTTAGCGTGGCAAGGATAGTCTTTCGCAGCGATAATCGCCCACCCAATCATGCGCAACCTCCTTCCCTTCGTGGCACTGCTGCCGCTGGCGGCGAATGCCGCGGACGATTCGCTCGATTCCGAATCCACCGCCGTGGTCGTCACTGCGCTTCGAACGCGCTCCGATCCGCTCAGCACGCCCGCCAGCATCTCGCGCATCGACTCACAAACACTGCTCGAGCTATCGGCCAAACATCAGGCCGACACGCTCAACCGGGTTCCGGGCGTGTACATCCAGCGGGGCAGCGGTTCGGAGAGTCTCGGCGCGATACGTTCGCCGGTGCTCGCCGGCGCCGGCGCGTGCGGCGCATTCCTGGTCGCGGAAGACAGCCTGCCGGTACGTCCCGTCGGATTCTGCAATCTCAACGAAATGTTCGAGCTCAACTACGAACAGGCGGGATCCATCGAGGTGCTGCGCGGACCGGGCTCGTCCATGTTCGGCGCGAGCGCCGTTCACGGCATCGTCAACGTGCGCACACCGGACGTGAACCAGTTACCGGACTTCGCCGCGGGATTCGAGGCGGGTCCGGATTCCTTCGAGCGGGCGCGGCTGACCGGTTCGGGCGCCATCGGACCGGCCTATCTCGGCGCCTACGGTACGGCCACCCGCGCACCTGGTTGGCGCGACGCGTCGGGCGTCGATGAAGCCAAGCTCAATCTGTTGGCCGACATGGGTTTCGAAGATGGAAGTCAGCTTCGGGTACGCGCGGCCGGCAGCGTGCTCAACCAGGAAACGGCCGGATTCATCCAGGGCTACAACAGCTACCGCGATGAAAACATCGCGCGCACCAACCCGAATCCCGAAGCGTTCCGCGACGCGTCGAGCGCGCGCGTCTCGGTGCGTTACGACAAGGACGACGCGTTCACCGACGGCGGCACGCTGCTGGTCGCGGCCATGTATCGACGGTCACGCATGGATTTTCTGCAGCACTTCCTCATCGGCAAGCCGCTGGAGCACAACGCGCAGACCAGCTTCCTGCTGAGTGGAACGGCGGCAATCCCTTTTGGCAAATTCACGGCGCGCCTTGCAATGGACGCCGAACAGGCCGAGTCCGAGCTCACGGAATTCCAGCCCGGTCCGGCCACCGACGGCGCGCCGGCGGCCAATGCGATTCGGCCGCAAGGTTTCCATTACAACTATCGCGTGGACTCCTCGACCCTCGGCGCGACCACGGCGCTCGACTGGCGTATTTCCGCCGGGTTCACCGCGACCGCCGCCTTGCGTGCCGACCGGACTAACTACGACTACGACAACCGCATGATCGACGGCAACACCGCCGCCAATGGGGTACCGTGCGGCGCCGGCGGCTGTCTTTACACGCGTCCCGCGGATCGCGTCGATCACTTCGACAACCTCTCGTCGAGCGTCACACTGGGATGGAGCCCGGGCTGGCATCACCTGTCGCGGCACTACTTCTATCTGAATGCCTCGACGGGTTTCCGGCCGCCGGAGATGACCGAGCTGTACCGCCTGCAGCGTCAGCAGACTGCGGCGAATCTCAATAGTGAGCACCTCGACGCCGTCGAGCTCGGTTGGAAATACGCCGACGGCACGTACATCGTCACCACGGCGCTGTTCGCCATGAACAAGCGCGATCTGATCCTGCGCGAAACCAACGGCTTCAATGTCAGCAATGGATCGAGCCGGCACAGCGGGCTCGAATATGAACTGCAGCGCGCATTCGGCCAGCGGGCGAGGTTGTCGCTGGCCGGCACCGTGGCGCGGCACGAGTACACGTTCTCGCGTGCCGTCGAAGGTGGCGAAACGATTCGCGACGGCAACGACATCGACACGGCGCCGCGCAACCTGCACACCCTCGCCGTCGACGTAGCGCTCGGCAAGGCCAGCGACCACCCGGCGTGGCGTCTCGGACTGGATGCATCTCATGTCGGCAGATATTTTCTCGATGCGGCGAACACCGCCACCTACCCCGGCCACACGGTGGCGAACCTGCGTCTGAACTGGGACACGGGCCCGGTGCGCGTCGTGCTGCACATCGACAATCTTTTCGACCGGCGTTATGCCGACCGTGCAGACTTCGCTTTCGGCAACTATCGCTATTTTCCCGCGCGCGGACGCGCGCTGTTCCTGTCGCTCGACTACGCCAGCAACTGACGAGGCAACCGGTGGTTTTCATCATCTACATGATCTCGGGCGCGATCTCGCTCGGAATGATCGTTCATTGCATCAAGACCGGACGCAACACCATCTGGGTGTATGTGCTGGTCGTGATGATGTCGACTCCGTTCGTTGGTTCGGCGCTGTATGCGGGCGTCGAAATCCTGCCGGAATTGCTGCGGTCTCGTACCAGCCGGCGAGCCATGCGCGGTATCCGCAGCACGCTCGACCCGGAAGGCAGCCTGCGCAAGTTCGAGATCGAAATGAAGGTCACTGGCAACGTGGCGGCACGCCAGAAGTACGCCGATGAGTTGGTGAAGCTGGACCGCGCGAAGGAAGCGTTGCCTATCTATCAGACATGTCTGACAGGAGTTTTCGCCGAAGATCCCAAACTGATGCTGGGGTACGCGCATGCGCAGTTCGCCGCGGAGGACCCGGTGGGAGCGCGCAAGACGCTCGATGAATTGATCCAGAAGAATCCGGACTTCAAATCGCCCGATGGACACTTGCTGTATGCGCGCGCGCTCGAGGCGGAAGGCGATGTCGCGAAGGCGTTGGCGGAATACGCAACGCTGGCGGAATATTTTCCGGGCGCCGAAGCGCCGGTGCGTTACGCGAAATTGCTGAATCGGTCAGATCAGCGGCCGCTGGCCCAGCAGACGCTCAAAGCGCTGCTGGACCGGGCTAAATATGCTCCAGCTCACTATCGCAAGGCCCAGCGAGAGTGGCTGGACGAAGCGCACAGGGAACTGCAGAACCGTTAGTTACTTCTTGCGGTTGATGGAGCGGAACGACACGCCTTCCATCATGGCCTTGTAGCGCACCGCACCCGGCGAGCGACCCAGCTTCTGTGCGGCGACGCGCGCCGACACTTTCTGCTTGGCGAACTGGCGCAACTTCTTCATGTCACCCGCCGACCATTCGCGCATATGCCGAGCACCTTTCTTCTTGGCCATCCTGAATTCCTCTCGCTACGTGTGGTGGGGAAATTAGCGGCTAGTCTAACAACAATCCCCGGGGTTGGAGTCAATCGTCGCCGGATGCCGACATGTCAGACGACCGGCGCCTATCAACCTCACGCCCCTACACGAGCTTAATAGACTTCGGATCGAAGTTAGGAGCGGGAAAACGCAGTGGCAGCTGCTCAAATTCGTATATGAGCAGCTGCGAGACCGCGAAATCGCGGAACCATTTACGATTTGCGGGCACTACGTACCAGGGTGCGTGGTCGGTGGAGCACCTCGCAAACATTGCCTCGAAGGCTCGCGTGTAGGCGGCCCACTGCTGCCGCTTCTCCAGATCGCCGGTATCAAACTTCCAGTTCTTGCGGCGGTCGGCCAGACGCTCCTGAAACCGCGCGAGCTGCTCGTCCTTGCTGATCTGCAGGAAAATTTTTACAACGCGGGTGCCACAGGCGGTGAGCAGGCGCTCGAATTCATTGATCTGCTCGTAACGCCGGCTCCAGACATCTTCCGGAACGAGATCGTTCACGCGCACGATGAGCACGTCTTCGTAGTGCGAGCGATTGAACACGGCGATCTCCCCCCGCGCCGGTGCATGCTTATGGATGCGCCACAAATAGTCGTGGCGCAGTTCCTCGCCGCTCGGGGCCTTGAAGGCTGTCACCGTGCAACCCTGCGGGTTGAAAGCGCCAAACACTCGCCGGATCGTGCTGTCCTTGCCCCCGCCATCGATGGCCTGCAGGGCCACCAGCATGGCGAAACGCTGGTCGGCGTACATCTTGTACTGAAGCTCTTCGAGGCGAACGAGGTTCTCGGCCGTCGCGGCTATCGCCTTGTCCTTGTCCCAGCCAAAACTACGGTCCGCGTCCGAATCAACCAGCTTGACGCGCGAACCCGGCCGGACCCTCATCCGGTCGGGAATGTCGCGTCGCGGTACGGGCCGTTGGCTCATCGGGGCACCTGTTGGGTAATGCAATGAATATTTCCGCCGCCTAACAGGATTTCACGCGCCGCCACACCCACCACCTTGCGAGAGGGGAACGCCCGCTTGATGCGCGCGGCGGCGAGTTTGTCAGTCCTGGGGTCGAGCAGCGGCATGACGATGCCGCGATTGGCGATGTAGAAATTGACGTAGCTGCCAGCCAGCCGCGCGCCGGCCTCACGCTTCTGCGAGGTCTCACGCGCCACGACGCCGTCAGCTTCCGATTGCGTGAGTTTCAGCGGACCAGGCATGGGCAATTTGACGACGCGGATCTTGCGGCCGTGAGCGTCTCGCGCCGCCTTGAGCCGATCGAGCGCATCCAGGGACACCGCGTGCTGCGGGTCGCGCACATTGTCAGTCCAGTGCAGCGCGACGACGCCCGGACTCACGTAGCACGCCAGGTTGTCGATATGGCCACCGGTTTCATCGTCGATCACGCCCTGGTCCAGCCAGATCACCTCGCGGACACCGAGATACGACTTGAGGTGTTCTTCAATCTGCGTTTTACCGAGCTCGGGGTTGCGGTTCGGATTCAGCAGACATTGTTCCGTGACCAGGGCCGTGCCCTGCCCATCGACGTGTATGGCCCCGCCCTCGTTGATCAGTGGCGCGCGATAGCGATCGCAGCCTTCGATCTCGAGCACCTTGCGAGCCACCGCGTCGTCCTGGTCCCAGGGGAAGTAGAGGCCGCTGTGCAAGCCGCCCCAGGCATTGAAGCGCCAGTCCACACCACGCCTGACGCCCCGTTTGTTGGTGACGAACGTGGGACCGACGTCGCGCATCCAGGAGTCGTCATGCGAAATCTCGACCACCCGGATGTGAGCCGCCAGCGTGGCGCGGGCGAACTCGAAATGGTCGGCCGAGACGCCGACGCTAACCGGTTCGAACCGCGCGATCGCCGCGGCGACTTCAGCAAACGCCCGTTGCGCGGGCTGCGCGCCGGCGCGCCAGTTGTCAGGCCGTTCGGGCCAGAGCATCCAGCAGCCGGCGTGCGGCGCGTATTCGGCGGGCATGGAAAAGCCGTCCGCGAGCGGCGTGGATTCGAGTGTTCTGGCCATAGGTGCGGATTGTAGCGGGCCAGGGATGCGGTAAAGCACGCTGTGCTAGCATCGCCGCCCTCCCGATCCCCCGCGAAGAAGCAAGAGAAAACAACACGATGGCAACGCAGCCCACGAGTCCTAAAGTCACGCCGCCCGCAGGCGGAGCAAAGATCACCGTTCAGAACGGCAAGCTCGCAGTTCCGGACCAGCCCATCATTCCCTTCATCATCGGCGATGGCACGGGCCCGGATATCTGGCACGCCAGCGTGCGCGTCATGGACGCGGCGGTGGCCAAGGCCTACGGCGGCAAGAAAAAGATTCAATGGCTCGAGGTCTACGCCGGTGAAAAATCGTTCAAGGCGTTCAACAACTGGCTGCCCGAGGAAACCGTCGAGGCCTGCCGCGAATACCTGGTGTCCATCAAGGGACCGCTGACCACGCCGATCGGCGGAGGCATCCGCTCGCTGAACGTGGCGCTGCGACAGATGTTAGACCTGTACGTCTGCCTGCGCCCGGTGCGCTGGTTCAAGGGCGTGCCCTCGCCGGTCAAGGCTCCGGAGAAGGTCGACATGGTGATCTTCCGCGAGAACACGGAAGACATTTACGCCGGCATCGAGTTCGAGCACGGGTCCGAAGAGAACAAGAAATTCAAGGCGTTGTTCAAGGAAGCGTTTCCGAAGGCGTACGCGAAGATCCGCTTCCCGGACACCTCCGGTATCGGCTTCAAGCCCGTGTCGCAGGAAGGAACGGAACGTCTGTTCAAGGCGGCACTGGAATACGCGATCGAGTTCAAGCGACGCAGCGTCACCATCGTGCACAAGGGCAACATCCAGAAGTTCACTGAAGGCGCGTTCCGCAACTGGGCGTACGCGCTCGCGGAGACCCCGGCGTTCGCCAGCAAGTTCTACACCTGGGAACAGTGGGGCCGTACCAAGGCGGCGGCGGGAGAGAAGGCTGCGAACGATGAGCAGGCTGCCGCCCTCAAGAGCGGCAAGATCCTGGTGAAGGATGCCATCGCCGACATCGCGCTTCAGCAGGTGCTGACGCGACCGGACGAGTTCGACGTGATCGCCACCACCAACTTGAACGGCGACTATCTATCGGATGCGCTCGCGGCGCAGGTGGGCGGCATTGGCATCGCGCCGGGCGCCAACATCAACTACATGACTGGACACGCGGTGTTCGAAGCCACGCACGGCACGGCACCGAAGTACGCCGACCAGGACAAGGTGAACCCGGGTTCGGTCATTCTCTCGGGCGAAATGATGCTTCGCTACATGGGCTGGACCGAGGCGGCCGACGCCATCATTTCGGCCATGGACAAGACCATCGCGCAGAAAACCGTCACTTACGACTTTGCGCGTCTCATGGACGGCGCGAAGGAAGTGAAGTGCTCGGAATTCGGCGATGCGCTGATCAGGAATATGTAGGCGGCGTTGTTCACCGGTCACCGACGCCGGCCCTTTGGCCGGCGTTTTCTTTGGTGACGGCGCCAGCCCTGATTGTTGGCCAAACTACTGCAGGTTGCTCAGCAGCGCCGCTATCGTCGCATCGCGGCGCAGTCCAGACAAAGTGCCGGAGTCGACGCCAACTTCCTCACAGGCGTGTTCGACCGTGCCCGGCACGCAGAACTGCGGCGCCAACAGCTCGATCGCAAACAACCTCGACAGATAGACCACGGTCGCCTCGGCCGCCGCGTCCGGAAACTCGCGCAGCCGGCGCCATTCGGCTGCGGTGGCGGCGGCCCGCGGTGGCACGCCCCAGGCGCGCACCGCCCGTTCGAGCTGTTCGCCACCCAGTTCGGCGCACAGATCCGCCTTGCCGGGCGCATCGAGGCGCAGGCGCGAGGAATGTTCGATGAAGCCGATGGCGCGAATCGTCAGGATGTCTCCGAGCCGATGCAGAAGCGCGGCCACCGCCGCAGCGGCGGGATCGGCGCGCAGCACCGGTGCCAGGCGCAGCGCATATGCTGCCGTCACTACGCATTCGTTCCATAACGCGCGTAGTTCGGCGGAACGCGCCGGAGCGGTACACAGCAGCCTCGTCATGCCGAGCAGGCGCAGATCGGGTGTATGGCCGCCGTCGCGCAGGGCCCGCGCGGGATCGAAGGTCGACCAGTCGAATGGTGTGGCCGGGAGGTCGCGTAATGAGTCGCGCAATTGCGCGGTGATGACACGGCGCGCGTCCAGGGGGTCGCCGGAACTCGCCTTGGTTCGATTCAACATAAGCCCGCAAAGTCAGGAAAGCGACCGCGAGTCTTCCGCTGCCGGCGCGGTGCGTCCAGCGAGTTACCCAGGAAATGAGGAGTGATGCGGCTATTCCAGCGCCTGGTCGATATCGGCGATGAGGTCGTCCGCGTCCTCGAGTCCGATGGACAGCCGCACAGTACCGGCGGCCACTCCCGACTGGCGCGCCTGCTCGGCGGTAAAATCGCGAGTGCCAATGAGCTGCGGCGCCATCACCAGCGACTCGGTGCTGCCCAGGCTCGCGGTGAGCGCAAACAACTGGAGTTTCTCGCTGAACCGGCGCGCCGCCTCACTACCTTCGCGCAGGTCGAAGCTCACCACCGTACCCGCGTCGCGCATCTGCTTCTTCGCGAGCGCCGCCTGTGGATGGCTGGGCAACCCTGGGTAGTGCACCTTGCTCACCGCGGCGTGCGCGACGAGGTGCTCGGCGATGATCTGCGCCACGCGCGTCTGCTCGCGGTATCTCACGAAGTAGGTGCGCAGCCCGCGTTGCACCAGGAACGCAGCGTGCGGATCCAGTAGCGCGCCGAGCACCGCGAAATCCGGCCGCATGCCCTCGATGAGCTCACGCCGGCCGATTACCGCGCCGCCCATGACATCGCCCGTACCCGAAGCGTACTTGGTGAGGCTGTGCACGAACAGGTCTATGGCGTATTCGCCATGCTGGTGAAAGCCGGCGAAAGTGTTGTCCATGACGGCGAGCGCGCCGTGACGATGCGCGATTTCCACCAGCCGCTCGATGTCAGCCACCTTGGTGATGGGGTTGGTCGGGCTCTCGAACATCACGAGCCGCGTCGGCCGGGTGGCCAGCACGTTTTCGATGCCGGCCATGTCCTCGATGGACAGCATGGTGTATTCGACGCCGAAACGCGCCAGCAGCCGGCGGATGATGTTGCGCGTCGGACCGTAGGTTTCCACGAAACACAGGATGTGATCGCCCTGCTTGGTGAGACTCAGCAACGTCTGCGCGATGGCGTTCACGCCGGAGGCGGTGGCCAGGCAATCGTCGCGCCCCTGCAATTGGGCCAGTGTCAGCTCGAGCTGGCGCGTGGTCGGGTTGCTGGCGCGCATGTAGAAGTAGCCCGGCGTTTCGCCGCGCAGCATGCGCAATGTGTCATCGACGGTATCGAATTCGTACTTGACGCTCTGGTAGATAGGCGCGGTGACCGGCCGGTTGCCGGGCGGCGGTGAGACATCGGGCGGATGATTGAGCAGCGTAGGGAGTTTCATGATTCCGGCGTCATTTTTTCATTCAAGCGAAAAGGCATCCGCGTCGAGGTGCGCAGGAAACTTGTCGCGCCAGGCGCGCAAGCCCGCGATGTCGAGCGGCACGGTGACGGCTTGTGCACGTTCATTGAGCTCGAGCAGCGGTTGCCCGGTGAAATCGAGCGCCACGCTGTCGCCGATGTGCGCGACGCCGTGCCCGTCGTCACCCACGCGATTCACACCGACGCAGTAGGCCTGGTTTTCGATGGCGCGCGCACGCAGCAGTGAGTTCCAGGCGTAGCGTCGTGCCGCCGGCCAGTTCGCCGTATAGAGGACGACATCGTACTCGAGCTCGGGGCGGCGCCGGCTCCACACCGGAAAACGCAGGTCGTAGCACACCAGTGGACAAATCCTGGCGCCACGCCATTCGACGATGAGCGCATGATGGCCGGCGCTGTAGTGCCGATGCTCACCACCCAGGCGAAACAGGTGACGCTTGTCATACCAATACGTCAGGCCCGTAGGCAGAGCGATCATGAAGCGGTTGTAGAAGCGGCCGTGATCATTCACCGCAAGGCTGCCGCCCACCGCCGCGTCGAGTGCCATCGCCTGCGCCAGCAGCCAGGCACGGGTTTCGCCATCGGCCGGTTCCGCCTGGGTTTCAGGCTCCATGGTGAACCCGGTGGTGAACATCTCCGGCAACACCACCAGGTCGGTGGCGCCGGCGAGCGGCGCCAGGACGGCGGCAAAGTGCGCACGATTGGCCGCGGGGCTGTGCCAGACGAGCGGTTGCTGCGCGATGGTCACTCGGAAATTCACAGGTTCACTTTCCTCGACGCGGTGTAGGTACCGATGCGGTCCGCGGCTTCGAT
>JBDTSV010000122.1:0-15788 GCA_039930985.1 Pseudomonadota bacterium | reverse complement strand
CGCCGGGGACCTGCCAGCCGCCGTCGATGGTCGCGTCCCAGAAGCCGAACGGCTTTTCGGGTGTGCCCGCGCCGCGCAACGGAGCGTCGCCGTTGGTCTGCATCATCGGAGTTTCACTAGCCGGGTCGTAGTGGCGGCCGGCCTCGAGCATGAGCACCCGGGCGCCATCCATGGTCAGTGTGTAGGCCGTCTGGCCGCCGGCGGCGCCCGAGCCTACGACGATGACGTCATAGGAATTTTTGTCGGCTTCGGCGGCTGAGATGAATGACATATTGGGCTCGAATTGTAGTTTCGGTGCCGGCCGCGCTCATAGTCTAAAACTATGCTTTCGTGGGCTACGCTGCGCCGCACTCTGTTACCAGACCGGTTCAGCCGGCAAGAGAATCTTCACGTGAGCGCATACACCCTCGGACGTCGGCAACTGCTTCAGGGCGCGATGGCTGCCGCGTTGCCGTTGAGCCTCTACGGCTGCGCGGGTGACAAGGGCGCCAAGCGTGACCCTTTGATCGTTGGTGGCCTGCCCGTCACCTGCAATCTGACGCTGCCGGTGGCCTGCACCGCGAAAGCCGCGAGCATCAAGGCAGGTACAGCCGGCAACGACTTCGAATTCGAGTACAGCAAGTACAGCGGCTGGCCCGAGATCAAGGAATCGTTGATGTCGAACCGCATCCAGGCGGCTTACATGCTGGCGCCGCTGGTCATGGATCTCGCCGACAAGAGAATTCCGGTGAAGATCGTCTCGCTGGGCCATCGCTCCGGCGCGGTCATCATGGTTCGGCAGGACTCGTCCTATCAACATTTCGCCGAGCTCAAGGGCAAGCGCATTGCGATTCCGAGCCGCTTCGCCGTGGACTTCCTGTTCCTGCGCAAGATGCTGGCGCGCGAGAGCATGACGCCAGCCGATATCGAGATCATGGAAATGCCGCCGCCCGACATGCCGGCGGCGTTGTATGCGAATGCCGTCGACGCGTATTGCACGGGCGAGCCTTTTGGTGCCGCCGCACAACGCGCCGGCTACGCGCGCATCCTGCGCATGACGCGCGACGAGTGGCGCAACTACATCTGCTGCTGCCTCACCGTGCGTGAAGAGTTGATCAGGGACAACCCCGCCATGGTCCAGGACCTGGTCAACCAGATCCAGGGCGCGGGCGTGTGGCTCGATGAAAAACAGGACAACCGTAACAAGGCGGTGGCCATTGCCGCGGGCAAGGGCTTCTTCAACCAGGACCCCAACATCCTCAAGTTCGTGATGGAGAACCCGACCGATCGCGTGACCTACGGCGACCTGCGCATGATCCGCGAAGAATTCGAGGACCTCATGAAGCTGTCGATGGAAGCCGGCACTATCAAGCACGCAATTCCCTACGAAACCTATATCGACGACAGCTTCGTGCGCGCGTCGAAGGCCGCCTCGATTCCGCTGTGAAAACCGCGAGGCTGTTCTGCGCACGCCTGGTGGCCGCGACGCTGTTGGTCGTCGGCGTCGCCCAGGCCAACACTCCGGCAGACGCCAGCGCGCTCAAGGCTGGTGTGTTGAGCCCGGTCATGGCGGCTCCCGAACTCAAACTGCGCGGCACCGATGGAAAAGACCTGAGCCTGGCGCGTTTTCGCGGCAAGGTCGTGTTGCTCGCATTCGGCTTCAGCAATTGTGGCGAGGTATGCCCGATAACCCTGGCAACGCTCGCGGGCGCCCGAAAGAAACTGGGCGCCGACGCGGCCAACGTGCAAATCGTGTACGTCACGGTCGATCCCGAGCGTGACACTGCGGCACAAATGCGCAAATTTCTCGGCAGTTTCGATCCGACTTTCATCGGCGGCGTCGGCACTCGCGCCGAAATCGACGTGGCGCAGAAGAATTTCGGCATCTCGTCGACGAAGAAGGTCAACGCGGATGGCAGCTATACGATCGGGCATTCGTCGTCTATCTACATGATCGACCGCGCCGGGGGATTGCGCGCGGTGATGCCCTATGGTCACCCCGCCGACGACTTCGTTCATGACCTCAAGATTCTGCTGCGCCAGTGAGCCAGGTAAAACGCTGGTGGATCGCGGTGCCGTTGGCAGCGGCGCTGGCCGTGCTCGGAGGGGCAGGCTTCGCGCCACTGCACGTGTCCTCGCGCGACCAGCTGTTCGAAATCCCCAGAGGCACTTATGCGCGCCGCATGAAAGGCGACCAGGTGGAGATATTGCCGTCGCAGATCCGGCTGACACTCGGTCTCAATGACGTGCTGTTGCTGCGCAATCTCGATGACGTGCCGCAGGTATTCGGGCCAACGATCATGATGCCGGGGCAGAGCTTCCGGTTGCCGTTCGAAAAGGCCTCGCGCTACGACTTCGCGTGCACGGCGCACGCGAGCGGGCAGATGACGATTCTGGTGGAGCCGGAACCCGTGATGCCGTGGTCGCGGATTCATTGGCGCGTACGTGACTGGTGGGAGAACAGAACAAGATGAAGGGTCTCAAGCAATCCCTGCCTTCGATCCTGGTGATCGCGGCGGTGGTGGCAATCTGGTGGGCCGTGGTTGTGGCCACGAAGAGTGCGATTTTTCCGACGCCCTTGGCGGTGGTTGCCGGCACGCTGGAACTGGCGCGCGATGGCACCTTGTGGGAACACATTGGCGCGTCGCTGATGCGCGTCGGCGCGGGCTTTGGACTGGCGGTGGCCTTCGCCATTCCGCTCGGTCTGTGGATGGGGTGGGTGCGTGGTGCGTTCGTCACGCTGAACCCGGTGTTCCAGATAATGCGGCCGATCTCGCCGATCGCCTGGATTCCGATCGCCATCCTGTGGTTCGGTGTCGGCAACGCCTCGCCTGTCTTCCTCATCTTCATCGCCTCGGTGTTCCCGATGATCGTGCAGACCACCGTCGGCGTGCACACCATCGAGAAGCGCTTCCTGCGCGCCGCGGAGAACTTCGGTGTGTCGCGCCGGAAACTGTTCCTGCAGGTGGTGTTCCCGGCCACGCTGCCGCAGATCATCGTTGGCATGCGCATCGGCCTCGGCGTCGCCTGGCTGGTGGTGGTCGCGGCCGAGATGATCGCGCTGCGTTCGGGCTTGGGGTATCTCATCATCGATTCGCGCAATGCCGGCAATCGTTACGATCTGGTAATCGCCGGCATGATTATCATCGGTCTCATCGGGCTGCTGCTCGATGGCGTCATGAGGTTGTTAGAGAGCATGAAAGTCGTGCGGTGGCGTTATGCCCACTAAGATCAAGGTCGAGAACGTTCGCAAGAGCTTCCAGAACGACAAGGTTCACCTGCAGGTCATCGAAGGGCTCGATTTCGAAGTGAACGATGGCGAGTTCGTCGCCATCGTCGGCCCGTCGGGCTGCGGCAAGACCACGCTGATGAACATCATCGCGGGCTTTCTCGCGCCGGATTCCGGCGCCGTGCATATCAACGGAGTGGTGCGCAACGGGCCCAATCGCAAGGGCATCATGATCACGCAGCAGGGCTCGGTGTTCCCGTGGCTGACCGTGAAACAGAACCTGTTGTTCGGGCTGCCGGAAACGCTTGCGAATCGCGAAGGGCTCGCCGATGAATATGCCGCTCTCGTCGGGCTCAAGGGCTTCGAGAACAACTATCCGCACGAGTTGTCGGGCGGCATGCTGAAGCGCGCCGAGATCGCGCGCGCGCTGGTGGTGAAGCCCGAGATCCTCTACATGGACGAGCCGTTCTCGGCGCTGGATGCGCTCATGAGCCTGCGCATGCAGACCGAGCTGCTGCGAATCCTGGCCATCGAGAAGCACACCGTCATGCTCATCACGCATGACGTCGAAGAAGCCATTCATCTTGCAGATCGCATCCTGGTGTTGAGCCCGCGGCCGACGCGCATCCAGAAGTCCTTCGATGTGCCATTCCCGCATCCGCGCCGTGTGTCGAGCCCGGAAGCGCAGGCTTTGCGGGTCGAGATCCTGCGCGAGCTGGGCGTGACCGAAACGGTCTGAGCTAACTACTGCCGGTCGCCCCCGGTTGTCGCGAGCGGACATTTGATGTCTCGACTGGACGGAATCCAAATAATCACATTAATTAGTCAAAAAACGTCCCGCGCGTGGTAGCGTTGCGCTCCCCCTGTGGCAAGCGGGCATATGTCCGGAACCATCAATCTCACGCAATCGCTCGTCCAGAAACTCGGTTCGTCCATCGTGCGCGGCGAGGTGCCGGCCGGGAAGCCATTGCCGATCGAGGCCGAGCTCGGCAAGAAGTTCGGCGCGAGCCGCACGGTGATGCGCGAAGCGGTAAAGATTCTCTCGACCAAAGGGCTGATCGGGCAACGGCCCCGCGTCGGCACCTTCGTACATCCGGAGGAAAAGTGGGATCTGCTCGACGCCGAAGTGCTCAAGTGGATTCTCGACCGGCACTTCTCGCATACGCTGGTGCGTGAATTCCTCGAGGTCCGCATCGGCATCGAGCCGGCTGCGGCCGCGCTCGCCGCCAACAACGCCACCGACGCTGACAAGGAATTGCTCAGGCAGAGGCTCGAGAAAATGAAGGCGGCAAACGAAGGCCACTTCGACCCGGTAAACGCCGACATCGCGTTCCACGCGACGATCCTCGAGATCAGCCACAACCGGTTCTATCACCAGCTCGCGCCCATCGTGGAAACCGCACTGCGATTTTCGATACGGCTCACCAACAAGGTGAAGGGCCGGCTGCCTGACTACGACGCCCACGAAAAAATCTACCGCATGATCCGCGACGGCAACGCGGAAGGGGCCTCGAAAGCGTGCCGCGAGCTCATCAGGGAAGCGCTTGCCCTGGTCGTGCGCCTCGAAAAGGCGAAGCGCTAGCACGATGAAAGCGCGCGCCGCAGCGCGAGTCGGGTCGCGCGGTAACATCCCCTTACTCACGTTCATGGAGCCCGAGGAATGCGTCTGCGCGTTGGTTTGGTAGGCATCGGCAAGATTGCCCGCGATCAGCACATTCCGTCGCTGAACGCGAGCCCGCGTTTCACGCTCGCGGCCTGTGCCAGCCGTAATGCCACCGTCGATGGCCTGCCGAATTTTCCCGACCTGGAATCGATGCTGACTGCGGTTCCGGACCTGCACTGCATCTCGATCTGCACGCCTCCGCAGGCGCATTTCGACGCCGTACTGCGGGCGTTGCGGGCCGGCAAACACGTGCTACTCGAAAAACCACCGGCCGCCACCACGCGGCAGATCGCGCTGCTGGCCGACGAAGCGGCGCGCCGCGGCCGCACGCTGTTCCAGACCTGGCATTCGCGCTTCGCGGCCGGTGTCGACGGCGCGCGAGAATTCCTGCGTACGCGCAAGCTGGTCAGTGCCCGCATCATCTGGAAGGAAGACGTCTATGTCTGGCATCCCGGGCAGCGCTGGATCTGGGAGCCGGGTGGCTTCGGTGTGTTTGATCCGGGCATCAATGCACTGTCATTGCTTACCGCCATCCTCCCCGAAGAAGTGTGCGTCGAGAGCGCGCTGCTCGAGTTTCCAGAGAATCAGCAGTCGCCGATCGCGGCCAATGTCCGGCTGCGCACCGAGAGCGGCGTCGCCGTCAGTGCCGAGTTCGACTTTCGCCAGAAGGGCGAGCAGAGCTGGGACATCGAAATCGCCACCACCACGGGTGTTCTCAAGCTGGCGCGCGGCGGCGCCGAGCTTTCCATAGACGGCCAAGCCTTGACTGCGGATGCGAGCATGGCCGGCGAATATCCGCGCCTGTATCAGCGATTTGCGGCGCTCTGCGACGCCGGCAAGTCGGAAGTCGACTGGCGGCCGTTCCAGCTGGTCGCGGATGCCTTTCTCATCGGCGAACGCCGCATCGTCGAACCACACGAAATCTGAACGATGAACACCGCGACCCGGATCGGCCTGAACGACGATTGGAACCCGCGCGCATGACAAAAATCGACGATCTCGACGGCAAGCTGGTTCACATCACGGGCGCGAGCTCGGGCATTGGCGCGGCGCTCGCGCGCGCATTCGCCGCGCAAGGGGCGGCACTCGCGCTGCATTTCAATTCGCATGAGCCCGTCGCGGGCGCGCCGGAAGCGAAGTGGATTCGCGGCGATCTGTCGAAGCGCGGTGAGGCGAAGCGCGTGGTCGACGAGGCCGCCGCCGCATTGGGCGGTCTCGATATTCTCATCAACAATGCCGGGTCCTTGGGCGAACGCCGTCCGATCGCCGCGTCGCAAGCCGCGATTGCGCATTTCGAAAAGCGAGGTGGCGGCAACATCGTCAATGTGGGCTCCGTCGCCGGCATCGACGGCGGCGGCGCCGGCGCCAGCGTGTATTCGACCGCCAAGGCCGCCGTGCACAACATCACGCGTCACCTGGCGCGCGACCTGGCAAAGAAGAAAATCCGTGTGAACACCGTGGCGCCTGGTGCCATCGCCACGCCGTTTCACGAGCGCACGCCGCCGGAACGCATGGCGGCCATGAAGAACGCCACGCCGCTCGGGCGCATCGGCGAAGCCCGTGACTGCGTGGGCGCGTTCCTGTTTCTGGCGTCGAACGAGTTGTCGGGATTCGTCACCGGCAACCTGGTTCACCTCAACGGCGGCATGTACATGCCATGACTGCGAGCCCCGCTTTCATCGCCGGCGATTGGGGCACCAGCAATCTGCGGCTGGCGCTCTGCGATCGCGATGGGAATGCGCTCGAAGTTCGCAGAGGCCCGGGCGCTGCCGACACGCGCGGGAAATTTGCGCAAGTTTTTGACGCGCAGATCGCCGACTGGCGTGGCGCGCATGGCGACCTGCCGGCGATTTTGTCCGGCATGGTGGGTTCGACCATCGGCTGGATCGAGGTTCCCTATCTACCTTGCCCTGCCGAGCTGTACGAACTCGCCGAGAATCCGGCCCGCGTCCGCGACGGAGTCTTCATCGTCCCGGGCATGCGCTGCAGCAATCCGCTCGGCGCGCCCGATGTCATGCGTGGCGAGGAGACGCAGTTGCTTGGCGCGCGACATCTCGACGAGTCCCTCGAAGAGGGCAAGCAACTCGTCTGCATGCCCGGCACGCATACCAAATGGGTCTCGCTGCACAAAGGTGCCGTGCAGGAATTTCTGACCGCACCCACCGGCGAGCTGTTTGCCATGCTGTGCGAACACAGCGTGTTGGTGCGCGACCAGGCGACGCCCATCGTGCATCAGCCCGCCGATTTCGAGCGCGGGCTTGCCGAGTCGGTGCGCCACCCGGAAGTGAACCTGCTGCACCGGCTGTTCCAGAGCCGCAGTCTGCGGATCGACAAGCAGCTCACCGCCGAAGGCGCGGCATCCTGGATGTCGGGCCTGCTCATCGGCTCGGACGTGGCTGGCGCGCTTTCCCTGTTCCCCGACCTCACGCGCGCCTCGCCGGTATACGCCATCGGCACACCGCAGCTCACCGAATCCTATGCCCGCGCGCTCGCGCGTCACGGACGTAAGACCGTGTGCATCGAGGGCGACCAAGCCGCGCTCGCGGGACTTACCTACGTCTTTCTCGAGCTGGAGCGGCAGAAATCATGAATTCCGGCAGCGAACTGGTGGCGATCCTGCGCGGCCTCACGCTGGCGCGCGCGCCCGAAGTGGGCGCGGCCCTGATCGCCTGCGGCTTTCGAACCATCGAGGTGCCGCTCAATTCTCCCGAGCCGTTCGACACAATCAAACTACTCTCGCAGACGCATGGCGCGGAGTGCCTGGTGGGCGCCGGCACGGTGGTCGCCGTGGCCGATGTAGATAGAGTGCACGCCGCTGGCGGCCGCCTGGTGGTCGCGCCGAACTGCGATGGCGAGGTGATCCGTCGCGCGCTCGATCTCGGCATGCGCGTGCTTCCCGGTATCGCTACTGCAACCGAAGCTTTCGCAGCCGTTCGGCATGGCGCCACGGAACTCAAACTGTTTCCCGCGAGCACATACGGCGCCGCGCATTTGCGGGCTCTCAAATCCGTACTGCCGAAACACGTGCGCATTTATCCGGTGGGCGGTATTGGCTCGCAAGACATCGCCGAATGGCTCGCGTCAGGCGCCGACGGCTTTGGATTTGGCGGTGAGTTGTTCAAGCCCGCGTATACACTCGCGGAGCTGACGAAACGCGCGCAGGACCTGGTGCAGGCGCTGCGCATGGCGACGGAAAAAAAGTAACGGCGCCCATCGGCGCTGCAGCATCAGGGGGTCGACGTGAATCTGGCAACTCTGGACATCGCCATTCTGGCGATCTACGCGGTCGGAATTTTTCTGCTGGCACAATGGGTGTCGCGCGAAAAGGGCGAGCACAAGAAAGACGCCCAGGACTATTTTCTGGCCAGTCGCGCGCTGCCGTGGTGGGCCATCGGCACCTCGCTGATCGCTGCGAACATCTCCGCCGAGCAGATCGTCGGCATGTCCGGCTCAGGTTACGTCATGGGCATGGCGATCGCGTCGTACGAGTGGATGGCGGCGCTCACGCTCATCATCGTCGGCAAATGGATCCTGCCGGTGTTCCTCAAGAACGGCATCTACACGATGCCCGAGTTTCTCGAGAAGCGTTACAGCCCGGCCGTGCGCACTCTCATGGCGATTTTCTGGCTCATCCTGTACGTCTTCGTGAACCTGACGTCGATCCTCTGGCTCGGCGCGTTGGCAGTGAACACCATCACGGGCCTCGACATCCAGATCGCGATCACGGCGCTCGCATTGTTCGCGCTGCTCTATGCGCTGTACGGTGGTTTGAAAGCGGTGGCACTCACCGACATCGTGCAGGTGTCGCTGCTCGTGGCCGGCGGAATCATCATCACCTGGATCGCGCTCGACAAAGTCGGGGACGGCGCCGGCGTCGTGGCGGGATTCAAGACGCTGACCGTGAAGTTCCCCGAGAAGTTCGACATGATCCTTTCGCCGGACAATCCGCACTACAAGGAGCTGCCGGGCCTGGCCGTGTTGTTAGGCGGCATGTGGATGATGAATGTCTCGTACTGGGGCTTCAATCAATACATCATCCAGCGCGGGCTCGCGGCCAAGAGCGTCAATGAAGCGCAGAAGGGTATCGTGCTCGCGGCGTTCCTGAAGCTCCTGATGCCAGCGATCATCGTACTGCCCGGGATCGCGGCGTTGGTACTCGCGCCGGATCTCGCGCGCTCTGATCAGGCCTATCCGACACTCATGGCCATGCTGCCCACGGGCATCAAGGGGTTGGTGTTCGCGGCGCTCGTGGCAGCCATCGTTGCGTCAACGGGATCGAAGATCAATTCGATCGCCACGATCTTCACGATGGATCTCTACCGATCGGTGCGACCGAATGCCGAACAACGCACGTTGGTGAAGGTGGGCCGCATCGTCGCGATCGTAGCCATCATCATCGCGGTCGTCATCACAAAACCGTTCCTCAGCAACTTTACGCAGGGCTTCCAGTACATCCAGGAGTTCACCGGCTTCGTCACGCCGGGAATTTGCGTGATCTTCCTGCTGGGCCTCTTCTGGGAACGCACCACGGCGACGGCGGCGATGGTGGCGGCTCTCGTCACCGTGCTCATGTCCGGCGCGTTCTATCTCTGGCTGCCGGAGTACCCGTTCATGAATCGCGTCGGCTGGTGCTTCGTCGTGGGGTTCGTCATAGCGGTGGCGATCTCGCTGGCCTCACCGCGCCGCGAAACGGCGCTGCGCGTCGACATCAAGAACGTCGACTTCAAGACCGGTACGTTCTTCAATGTGGCGACGGTCATCATCGTCGTGATCCTGGCCGCGCTCTACTACACCTGGTGGTAGGCGCCTAGCTATTGAATCGGCACTTGCCCGGGTACGCGGAACGCGTACTCGAGCAGGATGCCGATGAAGATCGACAACCCGACGTAGTGGTTGTTGAGAAAAGCCTGGAAGCAGGAATGCGCCTTGCGTTCGCGGATGCGCCATTGCTGGTAGGCGAACAACACGCCCGCGCCAGCGAGGCCCATGTTGTACCAGTAGCCGAACTCCATGCTCTGCCCGGCCAGATAGAGCGCGTAGAGCATGAGCACCTGCAGCGTGCCGATGATGACCCGATCCATGTCGCCGAACACGATGGCGCTCGATTTCACGCCGATCTTGAGGTCGTCGTCGCGATCGACCATGGCGTACATCGTGTCGTACACCGCGGCCCAGATGATGCCGGCGAAGAAGATGATCCACGCCACGCGCGGAATCCCCCCGGTTTCGGCCATGAATACCATGGGCACGCCCCAGCTGAAGGCCACGCCGAGATAGAACTGTGGCAGCGGAAAAAAGCGCTTGAAGAACGGATAGCTCACCGCGAGCCCCGCACCGATCACCGACATGCGGATGGTGGCTTTATCGAGCTGCAACACCAGCGCGAGGGCCGCGGCGATGAGCACCAGGAACCACGCCACCGCTTCGTAGGGCGCGAGACGCCGAGAAGCGATTGGCCGGTCGCGGGTGCGCTTCACGAACGGATCGAAATCACGGTCGGCCAGATCGTTGACCACGCAGCCCGCGGACCGCATGGCAACTGTGCCCAACACGAAGATCACGAGCACCTTGGGTGTGGGATGCGAGGCGCCGGCAATCCAGACCCCCCACAACACCGGCCAGAGCAGCAGCCAGATGCCGATGGGACGATGCAGGCGCGCGACCTCGATGAGGTCGCGAATGCGCCGTCCGTATCGCAGATAGGTGAGCCGCGCGTTCGACGGCGGTGGAGTGAGATCGAAGTCGGTGAGGGACTGGTTAGCCACTGGCGCGCATCATACATTCGCGCCGTGCGGAGTTCAGGCCGGCGGGTCGAACCCTACCGGGATCAACACCTGCGCAGCCTGCGCAATGCCATTCACTTCATGAGGCCTGAACCTGAATTTCTCGACGCAACGGAGCGCCGCGGTGTCGAGCCGGTCGTAACCGCTGGAACGCTCGATCTGCAGCTGCGCGGGTCGCCCCTGAACATCCACCAGCACACGCACGAGCACGGTGCCGTATTCGCGCCTGCGCTGCGACTCTCGCGGAAACACCGGCTTGACGGCGTGCAGGTATTCGATCGACTCGACCAGGGGCGGTGCCACCGTTTGCGCAGCCGCTGGCGGCGCGATCGCGGTCGTGACTACTTCAGGCGTGATCGAATCACTTTCGAAACTCAGGTCCGGCGGTGTCGGCAGCGCGTACACGACTGTGGCCATCGGCGGTTCGGTCAGTGGCGGAGCCTCGGTGTCGGTCTGCGGCGCTTCGAACAACGTCGCGACGATCGGATCTGGCTCGCTCTTCACTTGCTTGCCATGGCGCATGTTCATGAGCCCGACGGCGGCGAACATGTGCACGGCAATGGTCGCTGCGATGAATGCCGCGCGACCGGAGAAGCGCGACTTCAGGCGCGGCGCATTGAGTTCACGCAGGAGGTCACAGTCCGGGTCGCCGCGGTGAACCGCGACATCGGGCATGTCATTGAGGATCTGGACGGCCATGGTTGCTGGCCACGAATGTAAATGATTCGCATTTGGAGCTCAACAGACCATTCTTATCTATGTGCGCGGACCCACATTTCGGGCCGGGCGTTAACCAATGCGGCCGTATCTGCCGCCCAGGCCTACCCAACGGTGTGTAAGTGCTTGAACGGCTTCGGGATTCTGTTTTAGCAGGGTCTCGGCCGATGCCTGAACGGCCGGCAGCAAGTCCGAATCACGCATGAGATCGGCCACGCGCATTTCGGCGAGCCCGGTCTGGCGCGTCCCGAGCAATTCGCCCGGACCGCGCAGCTCCAGGTCGCGGCGGGCGATCACGAAGCCATCGTTGGTTTCGCGAATGGCGGCGAGCCGCGCGCGCGCCATCTCGCTCAGCTTGCCGCCGTACAGCAGCACGCAATGGCTCTCGTGCGCGCCGCGCCCGACGCGGCCGCGCAACTGATGCAGTTGCGCGAGGCCCATGCGTTCCGCGTTCTCGATGACCATGAGCGTGGCGTTGGGTACGTCCACTCCCACCTCGATCACGGTGGTGGCAACTAACAACCCGATCTTGCCTTCCTTGAATGCGTACATGCCGCGCTCCTTTTCGCGCGGCGGCATGCGTCCGTGGACCAGGCCCACGCGAACCTCTGGCAGCGCTTCCGCCAGCGCGGCGGCGGTTTCCTCGGCGGCCTGGTAGCGCAGTTCCTCGGATTCCTCGATGAGCGGACAGACCCAATAGGCCTGACGTCCCTCGAGCACCGCCTTGTGAATGCGTTCGACGATTTCATCGCGGCGGGTTTCGGGCAGCACAACGGTCTTGACCGGCGTACGGCCCGGCGGCAATTCGTCGATGACCGAAACGTCGAGGTCCGCGTACGCCGTCATCGCCAGCGTACGTGGGATCGGCGTGGCGGTCATGATCAGCTGATGCGGCAACTTGCCGCCGCGCGCGCCCTTGTCGCGCAAGCTCAAGCGCTGGTGTACGCCGAAGCGATGCTGCTCGTCGACGATGACCAGCCCCAGCTTTTCGAACTCCACGGATTCCTGGAACAGTGCGTGCGTACCGACGACCAGCTTGATCTCGCCGCTGGTCACCGCCTGGAGCGCGCTGCGGCGCGTGCGCGCGGGAAGCGAGCCAGTGATCAGCGCCACCGGGACATCGAGCGCGCGAAACCAGCGTTCGAAATTCCTGGCGTGCTGCTCGGCCAGCAATTCCGTCGGCGCCATGAGCGCGACCTGCAGGCCACTTCCGACGGCACGCGCCGCGGCCGCGGCGGCCACCACGGTCTTGCCGCAGCCCACGTCTCCCTGGACCAGCCGCGCCATCGGCTGCTCGGAGGCAAGATCGCGATCGACGTCGGCGAGCGCACGCGTCTGAGCACCGGTGAGTGCAAACGGCAACGACTCGAGGAAACGCCGCTCGAGCCGGGCCGCGTCGGCGAGACGCCAGGCGGGATCGCCACGCGTCTCCTGCCGCAGCAACCGCAGCGAGAGCTGATGGGCCAGCAATTCCTCGAACGAAAGCCGGCGTTGCGCCGGATGACGGCCACTCAGCAGCTCGCCCAGGTGCGCGTCGCGCGGCGGCCGGTGCATCATCGTCAGTGCGTCGAGCAACGATGGGAGCTCGAGATCCTCAAGCATCGCGGGCGGGATCCAGTCGCGCACGCCTGACCGCCCGGTCTCGCGCAGCGCGAGTTCGATCAGCGAACGAAGCCGCGCCTGCGGCACGCCCTCGGTGGTCGGGTAGATAGGCGTGAGCACTTCTTCGAGAGCCGCATCGACCTCGGCCACGCGGCGATATTCCGGATGCACGATCTCCAATCCAAGTGGTCCGCGGCGCACCTCACCGAAACAGCGAATGCGTGTGCCGCGCGCGAGATTGGCCTGCTGCGCGCCCGAGAAATAGAAAAAGCGCAGCGTCAGCGAGCCGGTGCCGTCGGCAATTCGGCAGAGTAGTTGCCGACGGCGGCGATATGCGACTTCGGTGAGCTGGATTTCGCCTTCCACCACCACCCGCGTGCCATGGCGCACGCTGCCGATCTCGGAGATCTGCGTGCGGTCTTCATAGCGCGACGGCAGCACGAACAGCAGATCCTGCACCTGCGTGACGCCGAGCTTGGCGAGTTTTTCCGCGAGCGCCGGGCCTACGCCGCGAAGCCCGGAGACCGGGCGCTGCTCAGAGGCGATTTGTGGCGCTGGCGTTGCCACGTGCGTCGGGACGTCAGCCCAGGTGCAGCGTGCACTCGATTTCGACGCGCGCATTGCGCGGCAATGCCGCGACCGCCACGGTCGAACGGGCCGGATAGGGTTCTTTGAAATACTTCGCCATGAGCTCATTGACCTTGGCGAAGTTGGCGAAGTCGGTGAGGAAGATGGTGACCTTCACCACCTGCTCGAACTTGCCGCCGGCGGCGGCGATGACCGCCTTGATGTTCTCGAACACGCGGCCAGCTTCTTTTTCGAAGTCGCCCTCGATCATCTGCATGGTGACCGGATCGAGCGGAATCTGTCCCGCCATGTACACCGTGTCGCCGGCGCGCACAGCCTGTGAATACGGCCCAATGGCCTTCGGGGCCTGATCCGTGTGAATGGCCTGGCGGACGCTGCTCATCGCAAATCTCCTGCGGATATCAGTCGCGCGAATTGCTGCGACCGTGGCTGGCGATTGTACGCGTGACCTTGAGCACTTCGGGCATGCGCCGGATGACTTTCACGACGCGCGCCAGGTGCTCGCGATTGCGCACGCGCAGCTCGAAAACCAGCGACGAGCTGTCAGCGTCCTTCTCCTCGACGGCCACGCGCTCGATGTTGGTGTCGCCCGATGAAATGGCCGCGGCGACGGCCGCCAGTACGCCCATCTTGTTGGCGACATCGACGCGGATCTCCGAGCTGAAAACCTTGTCAGTGGTCGCTTCCCAGGCGACCGGCAGCCAGTTCTCCGGATGTTTGCGATAGTCCTCGACGTTGACACAGTTCTCGCGATGTACGACGACGCCACGGCCGGCCGAGAGAAACGCGAAGATCGGATCGTCGGGAATCGGGAAGCAACAGCGCGCGTAGGCAACCAGCAAGCCTTCGGTGCCCGCGATCGCGAGCGGCGCCGGCGCGCCGGAAAACGATTCCTCGGTGGCCTTGGTCGGCAACAGACGCCGCGCCACGAGCGGTGCAAGCCGTTCGCCCAACCCCACTTTCTCGTACAGCTCGTCGACGTCGTGCATGCCGAGCTCGACCACCGCGGCGTTGAGCGTGTCCGCGGCCACCTCTTCGAGCGACAGGCGGAACTCGCCGAGCGCCTGGTTGATGAGTCGCGCACCGAGCTCGATGGCTTCCTGGCGCCGCAGCCCTTTGAGGTAGTGGCGCACGGCGGCGCGTGCTTTTGCCGTGACCACGAAATTCACCCACGACGGATTGGGCATCGCGCCCTTGGCGGTGATGATCTCCACGGTCTGGCCGTTGCGCAGCGGTGTACGCAGCGGCGTCAGCCGTCTATCTACCTTGGCGGCGACGCAACGGTTGCCGACGTCGGTATGCACGGCGTAGGCGAAGTCGACCACGGTGGCGCCGCGCGGCAGGCGCAGGATTTCTCCCTTCGGCGTGAACACGTACACCTTGTCGGGGAACAGGTCGACCTTGACGCTCTCGAGGAAATCTTCGGAGCTGCCGCCCTCCTGCATGTCGACCAGGTTCGCGAGCCACTCGCGCGCACGCGCGTCCTGGTCGCCCTCGCTTTCGCTGGCCTTGTATTTCCAGTGCGCGGCGATACCGGCTTCGGCGACGCGGTGCATGTCCTCGGTGCGGATCTGCACTTCGATCGGAATGCCGTTCGGCCCGAACAGCGTGGTGTGCAGGGACTGGTAGCCGTTGACGCGCGGTATCGCGATGTAGTCCTTGAAGCGGCCGGGCATCGGCTTGTAGGCCGCGTGCACCACGCCGAGCGCGCGGTAGCATGAGTCGGCCCCATCTACCACGACGCGCAGGCCGAACACGTCGACGATCTCCGAGAGCGGCGCCGCCTTGCGCAGCATCTTGCTGTAGATGCTGTACAGATGTTTCTCGCGCGTGCTGACGTCGGCCTTGAAATCGGCCTTCAACAGCGCCACGCGCATGGTCTCGGCGATCTTGTTGAGGAACTGCTTCTGGTTGCCGCGCGCCTTTTTCAGCGCGCGGTCGAGCACCTTGTAGCGGTGCGGGAAGGCCGCCTCGAAGCCGAGATCTTCGAGCTCGAGCTTCATGTTGTAGAGCCCGAGGCGTCCGGCGATCGGCGCGTAGATGTCGAGCGTCTCGCGCGCCACGGCGCGGCGGCGTGCGGGCGCCATGGCGTCGAGCGTGCGCATGTTGTGGGTGCGGTCGGCCAGTTTCACCAGGATGACGCGCAGGTCGCGGACCATCGCCAGGACCATTTTGCGGAACGATTCCGCCTGCGCTTCGGCGCGCGACTTGAACTGGATCTGGTCGA
>JBDTSV010000121.1:0-2175 GCA_039930985.1 Pseudomonadota bacterium | reverse complement strand
ACTCCTCTTGCTGAGTTGCATTGACGAGCATTCTCTTCATTTGAATTGGACCCTAATGACTTCTGTCGGGCCAACTCGATTCGAACGGCGGATATCCTTACGGACGGCACTGCTTGCAACCGCGCGACGCGGAGGGGCATGCCGTGAGGCCAAAGACTGTTGTGGGGTGGACGTGTATTCACGTTGTATGTCCGACCCGTGGACGGGGCGGAGCGCCAAAACCCTTTGGGCTACTTCACCGACGGTGCGCGGAATGCGTCTTTTGGACGAGCACTTCAGCGCGACGATTCAAGTCGGCCTTCGAGCGATGGCCCCGATATCGAGGACCAACTAACATGCGGCGCGCGTTCGACTAGTCGGCTTATCCGTTGCGACTGTTGCGATCTGCGTTACCGCGGCATCGCGTCGTCACACACAAGCTGGGGACGACGACGGCGCGCATCATAGCCCGAGACCCTTAGTGAAAACAAGACGTTACGAAACCCCTGTGGCGCCGGCGCCGCAAAGTCCGCCGGAACCCTCGACGGCTCCGACCAAAGTCCAACAAGTGACGGCCGGGGAAGGCGGCGCGGGCCAGCGGCTCGACAATTTTCTGGCGAAGCTGCTCAAGGACGTGCCGAAGACCCACATATTCCGCCTGATTCGCAAAGGTGAGGTCCGTGTGAACGGCAAACGCGCCAAGCCCGATCAGCGGTTGCTGGCGAGCGACATCGTGCGCGTGCCGCCGGTGCGTCTGGGGGCGGCGGCGCCGCCGCGTCGCGCGCCGCCGGCGATGGTGCAGGGGCTCACTGGCGCCATCGTGTACGAGGATCCGCGCCTGCTGGTCATCGACAAGCCGGCCGGGGTCGCCGTGCATGGCGGCAGTGGCGTGAGCTTCGGAGTCATCGAAGCGCTGCGCGCCGCGCGACCGGATGAAACCCTCGAGCTCGTTCATCGGATTGATCGCGATACCAGCGGCATCCTGATGATTGCGCGCAAGCCTGCGGCGTTGCGCTCGCTGCACGCGCTCATGCGCGACGGCCAGGTGGAGAAGCGATATCTGGCGCTCGTCAAAGGCAAATGGGAGCTCGGCCAGAAGCGCATCGACGTGCCTTTGCGCACCGACATCCGCGTCGGAGGCGAGCGCACGGTCAAAGCCCACGAATCCGGCAAGGAAGCCGTGAGCGTCTTCAAACCGGTGCAGTTTTTCGGCAAGCGCGCCACGCTGGTCGAGGTGTCGCTCGAGACGGGGCGTACGCACCAGATCCGCGTGCACGCCGCGCATGCCGGCTACCCGCTGGCCGGCGACGAGAAATACGGCGAGGCCGAATTCAACCAGACAATGCAGGGGTTCGGGCTCGAACGCATGTTCCTGCACGCGCACCACGTGAGCTTCGTGTGGCCGGACACCGGCATGGAATTCAGCGTGAGCGCGCCGCTGCCGGCCGACCTCGCGGCCGTCGTCGACACGCTCAACGCGCCGAAAGAAAAGAAATCTAGTTAGGGAACCGCGAAGCCGACGGCGCGTAGCGCGCCTGCCAGCCAGATGAGCGGCATGCCGACGATGGCCGTCGGATCTTCGGTGTCGATGCGTTCGAACAGTACGATTCCGAGCGCCTCGGCCTTGAAGCCGCCGGCGCAATCGAAGGGTTTCTCCCGCTCGATGTAGCGGTCGATTTCCGCGTCCGACAGCGGCCGTAGTTTCACCGCGGTGGTATCGACGTGCGAGAGCTTCACGCCGGTTTCCAGGCAGCAGACGGTGCAGGCGGTGTAGAACTCGGCGGTCGACCCGGACAGCAGCTTGAGCTGCTCACGGCAATTCGCCGCATTGCCGGGCTTGTCGAGAATGGTGGTGCTGGTGGCCGGGACCTGGTCACCACCGATCACGATGGCATTCGGAAATTGCGCCGCTACTGCCTCGGCCTTGGCCTCAGACAGTCGGAAAGCCCGCCCACGCGGCGATTCACCGTGCCGCTCGACCTCGTCGACGGCCGGATTGCGCGCGGTGAACTCCAGGCCAAAGCGCTGCAGGAGGCTGGCGCGATAGCGGGACGTGGAAGCGAGGATCAGGGGGCGCGTTGGCGCGTTGGGGCTCATAAAAACAAGGGCTTAGAGTTAATTTTGTTTTGACTTGGGGGGAGGCGGTCCCTATCATACGCGCCCCATGTCACTGGGCTGGTCCCGACGCGCTCCCGT
>JBDTSV010000120.1:0-8639 GCA_039930985.1 Pseudomonadota bacterium | reverse complement strand
CCCCTGGGAACGTTTCAATCGCGCCTCATTCAAGTTCAACGACGCGCTCGACCGTGCCATCGCGCACCCCATCGCCAAGGCCTATGTGAAGGTGACGCCAAAGGTGATTCGCACCGGGGTCAGCAATGCGCTCAGCAACATCAATACGGTGCCCACCGTCATCAACGACGTGTTGCAGGGAAAAATGCGCCAGGCGGGACGTGACTCGACGCGTTTCCTGTTGAACAGCACGCTCGGGCTGGCCGGGTTGTTCGATCCCGGAACCGCCGCCGGCTTCGAAAACAACGATGAAGACTTTGGTCAGACGCTCGGCAAGTGGGGCGTGAAATCCGGCCCTTATCTCATGCTGCCCATCCTCGGCCCCTCGTCGGTGCGCGATACCCTGGCTCGCGGCGTCGACCAGTTCACCTACCCCGTCAACTACCTCGAAGACGACAGCACGCGCCTCATCATCCGCGCCGTCGACTTCCTCGACCTGCGCGCCAGCCTGCTCGACCTCGACGCAGCGCTCAATCGCAGCTACGACCGCTATGCATTCGTGCGCAATGCCTGGGTGCAGCGCCGCGAATTCCAGGTGAAGGACGGCAACGTCGAAGACGAGTCTCTCGAGCTCGAAAACGAATTCAAGGAAGACCCCGCCACGGACAGTGCGCCAACCGACCCGGCGGCACCCAGCCCACCGGCCCAATGAGCTCACCTGAGATGGACAAAGGCCGGCTTGCGCCTTTGCTGTTGCTGCACCCGGACGACAACATCCTCGTGGCCAGGCGCGACATCGCAGCCGGCGAGATCGTGGAGGTCGACGGCCAAAGTTTCGTCATGCCGGTCGCCATCGAACTCGGGCACAAACTGGCGCGCCGCGCCCTTGAGGCGGACACTCAGGTCTTCAAGTACGGAGCACCTATCGGGTCGATGAAGTTAGCCGTGGCGCGAGGTGAGCACGTGCACCTGCACAACCTTCGCAGCGACTACCTGCCTTCGACTTCGCGCGACATCGGCAACGGTGGAAAGACGGACCAACACTGATGAACGCCCAGTTGAAGAACAGCCCTTCCCTCAAGGGATATGCGCGCCGCGGGGGCAAGAAAGGTATTCGTAACGTCGTCGCTGTCGCGTACCTGGTCGAGTGCGCCCATCACGTCTCGCGACTCATCGTCCAGAAATCCGGCGCCGACGACGTCCACCTCATCGGCTTTCCGGGCTGCTATCCGAACAAGTATTCGCTCGAGATGATGCAGCGGCTGTGCACGCACCCGAACGTGGGCGCGGTACTGCTGGTGTCGCTCGGCTGTGAAGGATTCAATCGCGAGCAGCTGCGGCGGACCATCGCCGCGAGCGGCGGCGCCGTCGACCTGCTCGTCATTCAGCAATCGGGCGGTACCACGCGCACGCTGAATGCCGGCCTCGACATCGTGCGCAAGATGCGCGCCGAGCTTGCCGAACAGCCCACCGTGCCGATGGCGCTCGACGAACTCATCGTCGGCACGGTTTGTGGTGGTTCCGACGGCACCAGCGGCATCACCGCCAACCCGGCCGTGGGGCGCTGCTTCGACTGGCTCATCGAAGCGAATGCCGCCTGCATTTTCGAGGAGACCGGCGAGCTCATTGGTTGCGAACGCATCATGGCCGGCAGAGCCATCACGGCCGAGCTCGGGCGGGAAATCGAAGCCTGTGTGGACAAGGCCGCCAACTATTACCGCATCATGGGTTACGGCAGCTTCGCGCCGGGCAACGCCGAGGGCGGACTCACCACTCTCGAAGAAAAATCCATGGGCGCGTACTCCAAGTCCGGTTCCTCGCCCATCAGCGGGCTCATCAAGCCCGGCGACGTGCCGCCGCGCGGCGGGCTTTATCTTCTCGACGTGGTGCCCGATGGCGAACCACGCTTCGGTTTCCCCAACATTTCCGACAACGCCGAAATCGTCGAACTAATCGCCTGCGGCTCGCACCTCATCCTGTTCACCACCGGGCGTGGCTCGGTGGTGGGCTCAGCCATCTCTCCGGTCATCAAGGTGTGCGCCAACCCTGACACCTATGACCGCATGGCCGACGACATGGACGTGAACGCCGGCCGTATCCTGCGCGGCGCCGAGCTCGACGAGGTGGGCCGCGAGATTTTCGAGCTGGTGGAAAACGTCGCGCGCGGCGCGCAGACGAAGTCCGAGGCGCTCGGGCACCAGGAATTCATCCTCACCTACAAACAATTCGAGCCCATCGGTCCCGCCTGCCTGCCGGCGGCGTAGTTTTCCGGGAGACGACATGAAGCTGCTACGTTTTGGCTCCGCCGGCGCGGAGCGCCCCGGCCTGTTGATCGCGGATGGCAGCATTGCCGATCTGTCAGGTGTCATCCCTGATCTGGCAGGCGCGGCCCTCTCGCCCGAGTCACTGAAGAGAATCGCCGCACTCGATGCCGCCAAACTACCCAAGGCGCCAGCGGGCGTCCGGCTCGGCGCCTGCATCGGCGGGGTCGGCAAGTTCGTCGCCATCGGCTTGAACTACGCGGACCACGCCGCCGAAACCGGTGCGAAGATTCCGAGTGAGCCCATCGTGTTCATGAAAGCGACCAGCTGCATCGTCGGCCCCTACGACACGGTGCTGAAGCCGCGCGGCTCGATCAAGATGGATTGGGAGGTCGAGCTTGGCGTCGTCATCGGCAGCGTCGCACGATACGTGAGCGAAGCCGAGGCGCCGGATCACATCGCCGGATATTGCGTGATCAACGATCTGTCCGAGCGGCATTTCCAGATCGAGCGCGGCGGCCAGTGGGACAAGGGCAAGGGCTGCGATACCTTTGGACCGCTGGGCCCGTGGCTCGTGACCTCCGACGAGGTCGGCGACCCGGCGAATCTTACGATGTGGCTCGATGTAAACGGTACACGGCGCCAGAACGGCTCGACGCGCACCATGATCTTCAAGCCCGCGTTTCTCGTGAGCTATCTCAGCCAGTTCATGAGCCTGCATCCCGGCGATGTCATCACGACGGGCACGCCGCCCGGCGTCGGCATGGGCATCAAGCCTGTGCCGGTCTTCCTGAACGTCGGCGACGTCATGGAGCTCGGCATCGAGAAGCTGGGCAGTCAACGCCAGGTCGTGGCGGCGGCTTAGCGCCGGCACGCCAAACGCTGGGACCACATGGAAGTAGTCACCAGTGTCGCCGACCTGCGCGAAATGGCGCGGCGGCGCGTACCGCGCGTACTCTTCGACTACGCCGATCGCGGCTCCTACGACGAGTACACGATGGCGCGGAACGCCGGGGATTTCGCCCGCATGCAGCTGCGCCAGCGCGTCATGGTCGACGTGTCGCGCCTGTCGGTAGGCACCACAGTGCTCGGCGAGCACTGGAAGATGCCGGTGGGCATTGCCCCCACCGGGCTCACGGGACTGTTTCACCGCGACGGTGAAATCCACGGAGCTCGCGCGGCCCTGGCGGCCGGCGTCCCGTTCACTCTCAGCACCATGTCCATCTGCTCGATCGAGGATGTTCGCGCCGCGGTCGAAGGCACCTTCTGGTTTCAGCTGTATCTCATGCGCGATCGAGGTTTCAACGAAGCGCTGATCGCGCGCGCCCGCGAGGCGCGCTGTTCGGCGCTCATGCTCACGCTCGATCTGCCGCTGCAGGCGCTGCGGCGTCGCGATGCCAAGAACGGACTGTCGGTTCCACCGCGCCTCACACCGGCCAATGCCTGGGAGATCCTGTTGCGGCCACGCTGGCTCGCCGGCGTGTTGTTAGGCAAACGCCGCACGCTCGGCAATCTCGCCGCGTTCTTTCCCAGGGACGGCATAGCCACGCTGTCCGAGTGGGTCGGCGGCCAGTTCGACTCTTCGATCACCTGGAAGGACGTCGCCTGGGTGCGCGAGCGTTGGCCGGGCAAGCTCATCCTCAAGGGGATACTCGATCCCGAGGACGCGCGGCTCGCGCAGTCGACGGGTGTCGACGCCATCGTCGTGTCCAATCACGGCGGCCGGCAGCTCGACGGCACGACTTCGACCATCGCCGCGCTGCCGCGCGTGGTCGATGCCGTCTCCGGCCGGTGCGAAGTGTTGCTCGACGGCGGCGTGACCTCGGGGCAGGACGTGCTCAAGGCTCTGGCGCTGGGCGCGCGCGCCTGCCTCATCGGCAAGGCCTATCTATACGGATTGTCGGCGTTCGGCGGAAAAGGCGTGACGCTGGCGCTGCAGATGATTCGCCGGGAACTGGAAGTGTCGATGGCTCTGACTGGCGTGAACGACGTGCGCAATGTCAGTCGTCAGGTACTCGCGAACTGAAGGCGCGCCGAGGGCTTTCAGCCAGCGGCGTTCAGCAGTCCATCCACTTCCGAGATTTTCGCGATTGCCACCAGCGACGCCGGCAGCTTCTCGAGCGAGATAGCGCGCGACTTGCGCCGGCCCCATGCCAGCCAGTCGAGCAACACCGCAAGGCCAGCGCTGTCGGCGCGCGTGACGCTGCTGCAATCGATGACGAATTTTTCGGCGCGCGAACTCTCCAGAACCAGCACGCCGAGCTGACGCGCGTCACGCGCGCTAGCGAAGGTGAGCTCGCCGGTCACGACGATGCGACCCGAGGTCGGCTCACTGATCCCGATGCGCGCGTTTTGTCTGGCCTCCCCGTCCATGAATCAGGTTGTCTTGACCTTGGCGGATTTGGCGCTTTGCGCTTTGGCTTCGAGGCGCGCGATGACCGCGTCGAGACCCTTCTGCTGGACCTCGGCGCCATAGTCTTCGCGATAGCTCTTCACGTAGCTGATGCCGTCGATGACCACGTCCCAGGCCTTCCACTCGCCATTTGACTTGCGCAGGCTGTAGTTGACTGCAACCTTGGTGCCATTCGAGCGCTTGATCTCGGTGCGCACGGTGGCGCGCTCATCGGCGTCGGCAACCTTCGTGGGGAACACCTTGAGGCGATCGCCGGTGAAATCGACCATGGCATCGCCGTAGGTGTAGAGCAGCGATTTGTAGAACGCGTCGACGAAGCGCTTGCGCTGATCGGGCGTGGCCGTGCGCCAGTGGGGTCCGAGCACCAACTGTGCGGCGTATGGCGTGTCGAAATGCGGCAGCAGCGTGTTGGCTACCAGCTCATAGAGCCCGGTGGGGTCCTTGTGGAATTCCGCGCGGCGGGCATCGATTCCAGCCAGCAGGATCTGCGCTGAACTTTCGATCAGCTGCGACGGGCCACTGGCATCGACCGCCTTCGATTCTGCCGTCGGGGCGGGCTTGAGGGGATCGACCGCCGCCTGCACGGCGCCGATGCCTAACAACCCGGCCATGAACCCAGCCTGAACAATTCGCTTCATCGACAACATTATTTCTTCTCCTCTGCGGCCGGGGCATCGCTCTTCTGCTCATCGGGTCCCTTGCTCGCCATGTTGGCGAAGAACTTGTTGACCAGACTCTCGAGCACGATGGCCGACTGTGTGAATTCGATTTGACCGCCCTGCTTCAGGAAGGTTTCCGAGCCGCCGGGCCCGATGCCGATGTATTTGCCGCCGAGCAATCCCGCGGTCTGAATGCTCGCATCGCTGTCTTCGGGGATCTCTTTGTATTGATCTTCGATACGCAACACGACCGCCGCCTTGAAGTCTTTGGGGTCGAATCTGATTGACTCCACGCGTCCCACGCGTACTCCCGCCACCGTGACGGGCGAACCGGGCTTGAGGTCACCAATGTTGTCGAACTTCGCGGTGACCGTGTAACCGCCGTCGCTGCCGCCGAGCTTGAGCGACGTACCCGGCAATTGCGTGGTGAGAAATGCCAGCGCGGCAAATCCCAGCAGGACGAACAGGCCGGTTCCGATTTCGAGTGAGCGGGAGTTTTTCATGGAGCGTACCGTTCAGGACTTTGTTAGGAATGCTGCGGTCAGCAGGTAGTTGAGCAACAGCACCATCACCGATGAGGTGACCACGGTGCGCGTGGTGGCGAGACCGACACCCTCGGGAGTCGGTTCGCACTGGTAACCCTCGTACACGGCGATCAGGCTGCAGGCGACGCCGAACACCAGGCTCTTGACGATGCCCTCGTTGACGTCGTGCAGATCGACGGCGTTCTGCGTCTGCGACCAGAACGCACCCACGTCGACGCCCATCTGCTGCACGCCGATGAGCTGCGCGCCGAACAGCCCCACGACGCTGAAGGTGGCGGCCAGCAACGGCATGGCGATGATGCCGCCGAGGAACCGCGGCGCGACCACGTAGCGCATCGGATCCACGGCCATCATCTGCATGGCCGTCAATTGATCGGTGCTCTTCATGAGCCCGATCTCGGAAGTCAGCGCAGTACCGGCGCGGCCGGCGAACAACAGCGCCGTCAACACCGGACCCAGCACTTTCAACATGCCGAGCGCGGCCAGCACGCCGAGAGAATCTTCCGAGCCGAAACGCTGCAGCGTGTCGAAGCCAAGCAGGCCGAGCACCATGCCGACAAACAGCCCTGACAGCATGATGATGACCAGCGAACGCGCCCCCGCGTTGTAAATCTGTTTGACGATGAGTCCGGGCTTGCCGAACGAAGGAATCACCCGCGCCAGCACCTGCCCGAGGAACAGCGTCATGGCGCCGATGCTGCGCAGGGCCGCGACCGGTGCCGATTCGCCGTTCACGATTCCACCGCCAACAACTGCTGGAAGTAATCCGGCGCCGGGTAATGGAAGGGAACCGGACCATCGGCGAGACCACCCATGAACTGGCGCACCTCCGGAAGCTCGCTGTGATGCAGTTCATCTGGCGTGCCCGACGCCACCACCTTGCCCGATGACAGCAGGAAGCTGTCGTGCGCAATGGTTGAAAGTTCCTGGACATCATGTGAGACGACGATGCTGGTGATGCCCAGCGCTTCGTTCATCTGCTTGATGAGGCGGCAGATCACGCCCATCGAAATCGGATCGAGACCCACGAACGGCTCGTCGTAGATGAGGATGTCCGGATCCATGACGATGGCCCGCGCCAGCGCCACGCGCCGCTGCATGCCGCCGGAGAGTTCCGCCGGCATGAGCCGTGCGGCCCCGCGCAGTCCGACCGCATGCAGCTTGGTCAACACCAGCTGGCGGATCAGCGATTCAGGAAGCCGGGTGTGTGCGCGCACCGGGAACGCCACGTTTTCGTACACGTCTTCATCGGTGAGCAGCGCGCCGTTCTGGAACAACATGCCCATGCGCTGACGCAGCGCGAACAGTTCCTTCCCCGACATGGTCGAGACCTCTTCGCCAAACACGCGCACGCTGCCGCGCTCGGCATAGATCTGTCCGGTGATGAGTCGCAGCAACGTCGTCTTGCCGGTGCCCGAAGGCCCCATGAACGCGGTGATGCGGCCGCGTCGCGCGGTGAGGTTCAGTCCATCGAAAATCGCGCGCCCGCCCACGGCGTAGCGCACATCGTGGACCTCAATAACGGCATCGCCGGCTTGCGCCGGCGATGTGTTCGTCGTCTGGGTAAGCGTTTCGCTCAAGTGGCCTGTGACTCTTGCGCTTTGAAGGCCGCGAAGGATAGCAAAAGGTCGGTCTTGCGGCTTTCTGCCGCATTGAATCCGTACTAAACTGGTCCCACTTAAAACGGGCCCCGAAAAGGGCCAGGAACGGGAAGCCAGATGCTTCGGATCGGCAAGCTCACGGACTACGCGACGGTCATCCTCGCCAGCATGGCGGAGGACCGCTCTCGCCTGCAAAACGCCGGCGCGCTCGCCGAGCGGACGCATATTGCGGCGCCCACGGTCAGCAAGCTGCTCAAGCAGCTCCAGCGTTCCGGGCTGGTGAACTCGACGCGCGGCACCCACGGCGGCTACCAGCTGGCTCGTGCGCCCGAAGACATCAGCGCCGCGGCAATTCTCGACGCGCTTGAGGGGCCGATCGCGCTCACCGAGTGCTCATCTGGCACCGGCCAATGCTGCATCGAACACAGTTGCTCGGTCGGCCGGACCTGGCAGCGCCTGAATGCCGCCATTCGCCGGTCGCTCAGCGATATTTCACTGGCGCAGCTGGCTGGCCTCGACAATCGGGCCCCGCTGATGCCGATCGAGCGCGAACTCAAGCAGATGACTCGCTCGTCCAAGGTGCCGGCGTGAGCTCCGAAGCCACTCAAAACAGTATCGAGGCCCTGCTCGGCAAGTCGTACCGACACGGTTTCGTGACCGACATCGATTCCGACACGTTGCCCCCGGGGCTCGACGAAGACGTGGTGCGTTTCATCTCGCGCAAGAAGCGCGAACCTGCGTTCATGACCGAGTGGCGCCTCAAGGCCTACCGCCACTGGCTGACGATGCGCGAACCGCATTGGGCCAAGTTGCGCGTGAACAAGATCGACTACCAGTCGATTTCGTATTTCTCGGCGCCCAAGCGCGACCCGAATGCGCCCAAGAGCCTCGAGGAAGTCGATCCCAAGCTGCTCGCCACCTACGAGAAGTTAGGTGTGCCGCTGCACGAGCGCGCCAGGCTCGCCGGTGTTGCGGTGGACGCGGTGTTCGACAGCGTATCCGTGGCCACCACCTTCAAGGAACGCCTGGCGGAAGCCGGCGTCATCTTCTGTTCGTTCTCGGACGCCGTGCACAACCACCCGGCGCTCATCGAGAAATACCTCGGCACCGTGGTGCCGCAGGGCGACAACTTCTTCGCGGCGCTGAATTCCGCGGTGTTCTCCGACGGCTCGTTCTGCTAC
>JBDTSV010000119.1:0-46367 GCA_039930985.1 Pseudomonadota bacterium | reverse complement strand
AGTCTTGTAGGTCTCGAGGTCGGCCTGTGCCGTGACCGGATCATCGAGGAACAGATCGAGCAGCACTCCCAGATTGCGGTGCGCGGGTGCGTAGGATGGATTTGCCTTCGTGGCATGTTCGTACGCGGCCCGGGCCTCGGGGAACTTGCCGGCCTGGCGCAGCGTAACGCCATATTCGCTCCACGTCTGCGCGTCCCACGGCGCGCGCTCGGTGGCTCTTGCAAGCGCCGCTTCGGACTCGGCCAGCTGGTTTGCGTTGCGATGCAAGATGCCCAGGTTCGCGTACGGCCCCGGCAGGTCGGGATATGACTGCGTGAGCACCTGCATCTCGAGAATGGCCTGGGTCGGATCACCGCCGCGCATCAGCATGAGTGCGCGGGTGAATTCGGTATTGGCACGCGCCGGTGGCTTTGGAATGTTGTAGGCAGGCGCCGCAGCCACGGCGTTCACCGGCGGTGCGTTGGGATCGGCGGGCGTCGCCCCTTCTTTCGGCGGCGCGGGCGGAACGGAATTGGCCGGCGCCGGCGGAACCAGCGCATCGAGCGAAGCACTCATGATTTCGTTCTTGCCATAGCGACCCGGCTTGAGATCGGCGAGCGCGGCGAAACTCTTCTTCACGCCCTCGTCGAAGACGCCTTCGCGCGTGCGCGCGGTGTTGATCTCGTGCGTCTTGATGGCCTGCTCTTCGAACGGGAAGGCCTGTTCTTCGAGCAGCGAGTTGTACTCGTCCAGGCTGTCGCCCGCGAGCTTCTTCGGTCGCTCGGACTTCATGATGTCCTTGCCGAGCTGGCGGTAGATTTCGGCGATTTCGAACGTGGCCACCGTGGTGACTTCAGCGACTCGATAGTCGGCGGCGGCCTTGTAGCCGCCAAGCGCGGCTTCCATGGCCTTGCGCTTCTTCGCGAGGCTCGTCTTGAGCGGCAGCACCAGCGGAATGCTGCGGTACTCATCGCGTGCCGGCGAGGCGAGCGCGAGCTGCGATTTCGCCGCGAGGTATTGCGTGCGATCGGTGCGTCCCGCGCCGGCATTGCGATCCGCGTTGACGATCTCGCGCTGCCACGTGCGTTGCTTCTCGACGTTGCCGGCGGTGCCGGCGATCTCCGCGAGCTTCCAGCGCGCTTCGATCGAATCGATCACCGGCGTCGGATAGGTCACGACAAACCGCTCGAGCATGCCGACGGCCTTGGGGGTGTTGCCCGCCTTGGTATACAGATCGGCGGCCTGCAGGTTGGCCTCGCGCTGAATGTCTTTTGATTCGGCCGGGTTCATCGCGATGCGTTCGAATTCCACCGCCGCCTGGCCCGCCTGACCGGTCTCTCCATAGGCTACGGCCAGCTTGCGCGTGACGTCGGCCGTGAACTCGCTCTTTGGGTTATTAGTGCGGAAGCGCTCGAGAACCTGGATGGCGCGCGGCCATTCCTTGAGATTGATGAGCTGCGCACCCGCATCGTATTCGGCCTGCGAGGCGATCTTCGAGCCCCCAGCCACCTGCGAGATGCGCAGGAAATCGTCGACGGCGCCGAGGTTGTCGCCGGCTTTCTGCTTGGCTTCACCCTGGCGGTACACCGCCGAGGCGATGCGTTCGGTGAGATCGACGCGCATCTTGTCGTTGGGCGGCAGCAGGTCGCGCGCGGCGATATAGCCCTTCTCGGCTTCCGGGAACTGCAGCAGGTCGAAATTCGCCTGGCCGATGATGGTGTAGGCAATGCGGCGCTTCGGTTGATCGGCCGGCGGTTGATGCGCGAGCACCAGGTTCGCCACTTCGATGGAGCGCTGCAGATCCTGGGTGGCGAAAATGTCTTCGGCGGCGCGCGTGAGCACGCCGGCGCTGTCGGGATGTTCGGGGAAGCTGGTGCCGAACTTCACGCCGGCGTCGACCGCGATCTTGTGCGCTTCGGCCTTCTCGGCCGCCGGCAGTTTCTCTTCGTACTTGGTGTACGAACCGAGCGCCGCATAGGCGGCCGCGGCGGAGCGCGGATTGCGCGGGTAGTTGTAGGCGGTCTTGGCGAATTCGGTGGCGGCCGCCTGGTAGTCCTCGCTCGAATACAGGGTTTCCGACAGCAGGTAGTTAGTGCCGAAGGAATCCGGATCGTCGGGGAAGGATTCGAGATAGGTGCGATACCAGCGCGCCGCCTCGCGGTACTGCTCCACCTTCTTGGTCTTCTGCGCCTCGGCGTGGAAATACGTGGCCACGTCCTTGAGGTTGGTCTTCAGTTCCTTGGCGATGTTCGGGTAGTCGGCCTTGTTGCGGCCGGACCAGAACGGCGTTCCGTAGTTGTACAGCGCGACGTACTCGCGCTTGCCCTCGAGCACGAGCTCGGTGAAACCACCTTTGCGATAGGCGTCGATGGCCTGCATGGACAGGCCCGGCGAGAACTCGTTGTTGGGTTCGCGCGTGGCGAACGCGCGATACACCGACGCTGCGTCCTGGAAGCGTTCCTTCTCGACGTACAGGTCGCCGAGCCGCGAATAGATGATGGGCGCGTAGGCCGGGTTGTTGTGCGCGACCAGGAATTTGTCGATGGCGCCGACCGAATCTTCGTCGTACGAGAACGTGACCGCCATGACGCGCAGCGTGTCGTCGGCCAGCTCGCGGTTGGCGCGGCCGAGCTTGTCCATCGGGATGAGCGCGTGCGTGTCTTTCTTGAGCATGGTGCGCTCGAGCACACCCGAGAACGGCTGCAGGCTTTCATCGTTGAGCCCCAGCTTGAACAGCGACCAGCCCTGCTTGTAGAGGCTCTGCGAGAGGAACGCCGCCTTGTCACCCTTGCTGACCACGTATTGATAGGCGGTCTGCGCGCCGCGGTAGTCCTTGGCCGAGAACAGCAGCTCGCCACGGCGGAACTGCACTTCGTCAAGCTGCGGCGATTTCGGATAGCGTTGCAGCACGGCATCGAGCGTGCTGAGCGCTTTTTCCGGCTGGCCGGTGGTTTCATAGGCGCGCGCGAGCTGGTAGAGCACCTGGTCGTTGCGCGGATAGTCGGGATAACTCTTGAGCAGACTGGTGTACAGCTTGATGGCTTCGGCGCCCTGCATGTCGATGGTGGACGCCTCGCCCGCCATGCGCTCGCCCTCGCCCGCCTCCATGTTGAGGTCGCCCAGGCGGCGCAGCGCTTCGGCGCGCAGCTGCGGGTCGGTCTTCTGCAATTCGAGGAAGCGGCGGTAGTTGTCCATGGCGCGCGAGGCGCTGGCTTCCACCTTCTGATCGGGCTGAACCACGACCGGACGCGCCGTGAGCTCGCCGATCGTCTTTTCCTTTTTCTTTGGCGCGGCGCCAGCGTCGACGCCGAAGCCCGCGCACAACGCGGCCACGACAACCGTGAGCAGTTTGCCGGGAGCCATGCGCGCGCAGCTCATTTGGGCGGCTCCGTCGCGGGCGAAGGGGTCGCGGGCGGCGTGGTGGCCACGCCCGGCTCGGGCGAATCGGCCGGCGGCGCAGGCAAAGGCGCGGGCGCATCGGCCGGCGGCGGTGGCGCGCCATCCATCGGCGCCGGTGCTTCACCGGCGGGCGGCACCATTTCGAGCTCGCCCTGCGATTCCTGCGGCGTGCCCGGCGACGGCGCGGCTGCCTTGGGCGCGGCGGCACGGTCGTAGATGGACGCGAGCGCGAAGCGCGCCTGGATCTGATATGTGCCGATGCGTTCTTTCTGCTGTTCGAGTTCGTTGCGCGCCAGCGTTTCGAGCAAGCCGTTCTGCATCTTCGCGACTTCCGCGAGGCGGATCTGCGACGCGTCGAGGCGCTTGCGCAGTGCTTCGACACGCTCGGCGAACTGGCCCGTGTTGTTAGGCATGGAACCGCGCGCCTTCTGCACGCGAACCCAGCGGTTCTGCGCTTCGCGCAGGGCCTGGTCCAGATCCTTGAGCGTACGGCGCTCGTTCCAGACACGCGCCTTGAAGGATTCGGCGAGCCGCCAGTACAACACGCCCTTGGCGAGGCGGGTTTTTTCGCGGATCACGTTGGTCTCGTCGTCATTGGGCGCCGCGAGCAGCGCCGCTTCGAGACGCACGATGCGCGCCCACTGGTCGCGCTCTTCGGCCGTGCCGAGTGCGGCGACGTCCTGGCTGGCCTCGACCTGGTCGAGCTGGCCGCCGGCGTTGGCGCGTTCAGCGCTGTACGTGTCGAGCCGCCCGGAGCTCAACACCGCGTCGGCCTGCGGCACGCGTTCCGCGTAGGCACGGGCGCGGGTGTCGAGCATGTCGTCAAAGGCGACGATGCTGTCCTGCCACTTGGCGAGCGTGCCGCCAAGGAACGCGAGGTCGCGATAGTTTTTCAGGCCTTCCTGGAAATCGTGCCCGGCGAGCAGGTGATAGAGGTAACGGGACTGCGCCGCGTCCGGTACGTCCTTGAGCTGCCAGAACCAGCCGTAGTGATCGTTGGCATCGGGCTTGAGCAACTTGTCGAGCATCGTGCCGTCGTTGATCTCGGCGATCGACGCATCGAGATTCACTGTTTCGCTGTCGAAGGACTTGATGGCGAGCTCGTAGTTTTCGGCGGCCTGCGCGTTGGCGTTGAGCTTGGCGAACGCGTAGGGAATGGCGAGGTACGCTTCCTGCACCGCCGAGTCGAGCAAGTTGCGGTCGCGCAGCGCCATCCACGGCGTGAGCGCTTCCTGGAACTGGCCCTCGGCGGCGTCGGCCCAGCCCACGCCTAACAAAGCTTTGTTGGAGAACGGGCCGTCGAGACGCACGCGTTCGAGCGGCGGCTTGGCGAGCGCCGGTTGATTGTTCTGCAGATAGGCGTAGCCGAGCGCGAGGTTGGCGCGGTCACGCAGGCTTCGCAGTTCGCGGCGGCCGGACTCGAGCGTGCCCACGCTGGTGAGGAACGGATCGGCTTCGGTCACCAGGCCCTTGCGCACCAGCGCCACGCCCAGGTTGTATTGCGCGTAGGCGAGCCAGTCGCTCTGATCCTTGCGGCCTTTCCAGTTGTTCAACAGCGCGATGGCTTCGTCGAAGCGCTGCTGGCGCATGAGGATGTTGCTGAGCAGGTGCATGCGCTCGGCTTCGAGATCGGGCGTGAGCCTGCCCTGAACTTCCTTGATGGCGCGTTCGGCGCGATCGAGATAGCCGCGCGCATACCAGATCTTGCCGAGGTAGAACCAGGCGCGATTGCGCACGCCCTCGGGCACCGACTGGGTCAGCAGGGTTTCAAAGCGTTCGCCCGCCTCGTTGTGCAGCCCGAGCGATAGATAGAGGCCGCCGAGCAGCAGGTCTGTCTCCGCATCGTGGTGCGGCATGCGGCCCCACTGCCGGTAGGCCTGCAGGCGCGTGATGGCTTCGAAATCGTCACCCTTGTAGTAATAGAAGAGTGCGTCGCCGAAATGCAGGTCGCGCACCACCGTGGGCGAGAGCTTGTCGACCTCGGGTTTCGCCGCCATCGCTGTCGAAAACAGGATTGGCGACAACGCCAGCGAGGCGCCCAGGGCCACAGCAATTCGCGAGAACTTCAACATTCCGGCGAAACCTTATTCCCAGTCCTTGATCGCGAATTCGGGCTGCGCCTTGCGCTGCCGGTCGGTGATCTTGAGTTCGAGATACTTCGCGCCCACGCCCTTCTCGAACTTGAGGTTGGCGCCACGCTTGTAGTCACGCTCGTTCGGGCCCTTGCCGCTGAAGAACGCCACCAGCTGGTGGTCACCGACCTTGAGGTTGCCGAGGTAAACGCGATGCACGCCGCCCTTGAGCAGCGCTTCAGCTTCGCGCGGCGTGTACATGTAGTTGGCGACTTCCTTGTTGTCGATCTTGAGTGAGAGCGAGTCGAGCGCGAAGAATTCACCGATATCCATGGAGACGAACACCGCCACCTGCGTGTTGGCGGGGAACAGCAATTCTTCTTCGAGGACGAACAGTTCCTTGTTGAGATCGACCACGTCTTTCTTGAGATCCTGCACCGTTTCGTCGAGCGCGCGCGTGTCGGCCGGCGGTTCGCCGGCGCCATCGGCCGGAGCGGCCACGGCTGCATCGGTTGTGGCCGGCGCATCGGCGGATGCAGCAGCATCAGCCGGAGCGGCGGCGGCATCGGCGGCCGGCACTTCAGCGGGAGGCGTGGCCGCCGGTTCCTGTGCGAGGACCGGCAGCGCGAAGAAGGCGCACGCTATCCAGGCGAAGCGGAATGACTTGGTGGTAGGCATAAGGTTACTCGTCGAATTATTCGTCTAGAAGTGTGCGCAGCTCGCGCACGTAACTGGCTTCGTCACGGGCCTTGTATTCGCGGTGCGCGACGCGCAGCACGCCCTCGCGATCCACGAATACGATCATCGGCAGGCGGTCGACGCGGAAGTCGCGCCCGGTGCTCTTGGCGGTGGCCACCAGCAGCTGGAATTGCACTCCCTGGGCGCGCGCGAATTTCTCGGCGCGCGCGATGTTGTCGTCGAGATTCACACCGATCACGGTGAGCCCGGCGCTGCCGTAAGTCTTGGCGATGCGATCGAGCGCCGTGAGTTGCGCGCGGCAGGTGTTGCAGCTGCCGCTCCAGAAGCTAACTACCACGACCTCGCCGCGATGTTCCGAGAGGCGCACGTTCTCGCCCTTGAGCCCGCGCGCCACCAGGTCGGGCGCCGGCTGGCCGAGCAGTTCGTAGGACTCCGCCGCCCTGGCGGACAGCCCGCCGACGAACAACACACAGCCGAGCGCAAGCGCAGCAAAACGCGTGTGCGATGCGGCCTTGGGCTCCACTAACAAACAAGCGGTCACGGTTGGCTCAAAGTAAGGGAACACCGGGCAAGCGATTCCGGATTGCAAGCAATCTGACGCGCGAAACCATCCCATAGCCCACTTAACAATGTCAACGAAACGCGCCACCGTTTGAGAAGCAGTAGGGGAAAAACACGAGGCATATCCGTCCACGCAAAAAGGCAAGGGAGCGTCGGCAACACGCGACATGATCGCGGCGCCCACGCTCCCTTGAGGTTAGTCGGTCCGAACGCGAGCGCTTAGACCGGGTTACTGACGGTTCCGTTGACCATTGGCTCGATCATCGTGAGGCTGTCACGAAGCGCCGTGCCACCCAGGCCATGCGACGGGAACAGCGTCGCGAAGTTGGCCTCCTCGCTATGCAGTGCCATGTAGTTGAGCAACACGGTTTCCACCAGCAGGTTGACGGCGTTTGCCGCCGGGCTCGAGGTGGTGACCACTGAGCCGGTGGCGCCGAATGATCCGATCTGCGCTCGCGTCGCACTGCGCAGCGCCGGTCGGCCGGTCGGCTTGTACGCCAGCACGATGCTGCAGGCCGTCGACTGGTTGTCGCTCACGAATTGCAGCTTGCCGCGTCCGCCCACCGACATGTCCGGCGGGCCGTTGGCCGACAGCGAGCCGTCGCTGAAAATGTAGATCATGAGCGGCTTCTGCATGCGGGCCGCGTATTCGAGGCAGGCGCCGATGCAACGACCAGCGCGGAAGTTGCGCGCCTCCTGGTTCGGCCGGCCCGTCCCGTGGTAGTCATAACCGCCCATGGTGACCGTGCCGGCACCGGCGTAGCCGTTGATGACCATCTTCATGATGGCCGCGGTCTTGCGGAATTCACCGTCGGCGCTGTACTCAGCCTGGGTGAAGATGCTGTTGGCCGCGCCGACGATGTCGGTGTCCAGATCCGGATTGAGCGCCGACGGCGTGCGGAACCGGTCCGCGAGGTAGGTGGATTTGAGGTAGCCGCACTTCACGAGCTTCTGCAGCGCCAGTTCATCCGCGCCCGACAGCTTGGTCTGCGTCAGGTCGGCCTTGGCTTGCGAAATGCGCGTCATCGATTCGAGCACGGCGATCGCATCGTCCGGATTGCTGAACAGCGTGCTGAGCTCGCCGGTGTCGACGAGGCCGGTAACGTCGCTGGCGCGATCCACCTTGGTGGGCCGCACCGCCGGATTCATCATCGATGGAGGGGCTATCGAGTTGCCGCCGGAATCGGTGTTCTGCGAGCCGATCAGCGTCAGCAACTGGCCGCGCGCGCCGATGCGGTTGATGCCGTACATCGGGTTGTGGGGGTTGTTGCCGGTGTCGTTCTCGGAACGCGCGGCAATTGGAAAGCCGTTGGTGTTGGCGCGCGTCGTCGCCTGCGTGGACATCTGCATGCCGCGCAGGATTCCGCCGTCGGAATGCCACGCCGCACCGAACTCGGTGCTCACGAAGTTGTTAGTCGGGCTGGCCGCGTTGGCCGACCCTGGCGTCATGTTGCCGGGCAGCCCCAAGTTGGCGTAACCGGCGGTCGACAGGAAGTTGAGCGGGTTGCCGCTCTGGCCAATGAGGATTTCGCAGCCGGTGAGGTTTGCACCACCGGCCAGGTCGAAGGCAATGAACGGGATCTTGCCGGCACCTGCCTGCACGTTGCAGGCCGCGGGCAGCAGCATGGCCTCGAGGTCAGGCGACATCGCGCCTGCATCCCGGGTGCGCATCAACATGGCGAGTGCCGCCGAACCGGCAATGATTGCCGGACCGGTGCGCATGCCCTGGGCGATGAAGTCGCGCCGCGTGACGGGTTTCTTGTGGTTCTCGTGCCGGATCGGCTCGTCGAGACCCATCGTGCGCGGACTCTTCTTGGTGCGGATGATCATGACTTCAACTCCCTTACTGGATCAGCGTCGTGCCGCTGCCGAGGACGGCACCGCACGTGGCTTTCATCACGGTACCCGTACCACCAGTGGCTCCACCGGTCGGACCGGACACCAGCTTGTTGATGAGGGCATCGAGTTCATTACTAATCGCCGTGTCGTCCGGATTCCACTGCAGGCCGGTGTTGATTCCTTTCTGCAGCAATGCGCCGATGACGATGTCGCGGTTGGCGACGTTCGGCGTGCCCGCGCTACCGAACGACGCAGTACCGCCGGCCGCGGGATTCAGCGCCGCGCCGAAGAACGCGGTACGCAGCGCCGGTGTCTCGACCATCTGGTTGCAGTACTGGATCGCGAGCTGCGCAAGCGCGGTCTGCAGCGCAGGACCGAACGTTCCGAGCTTCTCGATCGACGGCAGCGACTGCTTGACCGTGTCGAAGGTCGCGCTGACGCGGGCGTTGGTCTGCGGCACACCGGTGATGAGCGACAACGAAGCGTTGAGCTCATCGAAGGTGCGCAGGCCGACATCGGACTCCGGGGCAAGGTCCGGGGGCGCAGGCAGCGACGGAACCGGCGGCGGCGGCGCGGGATGGCTGTTGGTGCCGATCTTCTCGAAGGACAGGAAGAACACGTCGTCCGGCGGGCCCTTCTCGAGACCAATGACCGTACCAACGGCCGACATCTTCTGACCCGCACCGGCGATGTAGCTAGAACCACCGATGGTCTGGACGAGCGGCGCGTAGGCCTGGCCCGAATGCGCTTCGAGGCCGTTCACACCGATTCGAATGCCTTCGATCGCGATATTGGCGATGCTGGCGGTCGGATCGAGGCTGATGAAGGTTGGATTGGTGAACTGCAGGCCGTAGCTGTCGAGCTGGCTGGCCTCGAGCATCACGTAGGCCTGCGGCACGCTCGGCACCAGGTGGCTGACATTGAACAGCATGAAGTACTTCTCGCCGACGCCGGCGTCGAAGTTCTGCTGGATCTGCGTTGGGCTGAGCGCGCGATTGTGGATCGCGACCAGCTTGAGCACGCCCTGCCACTGACGGTTGGTCGAAGTCTCGTTGCCGAGGACCAGCGCGAAAGTGTCGTCCCAGTCGGCGAGGCTGCCACCGCCAGGTCCGTCCGCGTCGCCGGTGTACGTCCCGTTCACATAGAGGCGGCGCCCTTCGACCGGGCTGTATGTGAGAACGACATGCTGCAGGGCCGCCTGCGCGTCCTGGTCAGTGTCTTTGGTAATCACCGCGGGAACGCCGTTCGCGCCGGTCTTGTCGCTGCGAACGCGCATTTCGTACTGATACATCTGCTGGCCGAGCGTGAAGTTGCGCGCGTTGACGCCCGCCGAGTAGCTGACGATGTATGCGTCTTCCTGCGCGACGTTGGCATTGTTCACCCAGGCCTCGACCGAGAATTCACCGGTCGACTTGATGAGGTCGGTGAGTTTCTTGGAGGCGGCCGCGGTTCCCTGCGCCTTGCCACCCGGCTTGACGGCTACACCCCAGCCGCCGACCCAGGCGTAGTCGCCCGACAGCGTGAGGTTGAGCGCGGGCTCGACACCGCTGGTGTCATAGGCGATTCCGCCCATGCCGGTCTTGAACTCGTACTTGGCGATCGTGGCGGCTTCGTAGCGGTTGCCGCCGGAAGCCACGGTGCCGTCATAGAGAGTGAGGCCCTTGGAGATGAGCAGGCCCGGATCAACATTGGTCACCGGAATCGCATCGGCAAAAGCCTGGACTGCGGCGAGCATGGTGTCTGAATTTGCCTGGCAGCCGGCGGTGCCCCAGCAGTTGTGGAACTCGTCGCGCAGACGAACCACCAGACGCGAAGCGGCCGGGTTGTCGAGGTTGATCTTCGGCTTGATGGCCGCGTACGCGGTTTCGATGGCCTCCGGAGTCGGGGCCGCGCCACCTTCGGCGAAGAACGGCTGCTGCTGCGCCGCCGAATTCGACGAATGACAACGCACGCAATTCGCGGTGCCGGCATTGCGTACCAGCGCATAGAGCGCCGAAGACGCGAATGCGCTGGACGTGGCAGGGAAGCTCTTGCTGCCACCTACTTCCTTGATGGTCGGAGCCTGCAGCTGGATCTGCGTGCCGCCCGTGGCGCTGGCACCGGCCCAGTTGCGAATCCATACCGTGAGTGTGTCGCCGCAAGCCGAGGCCGACGCCAGCCAGCAGTTGTGGCCACCGGACACCTTGGCAACCATGCGCGACTGGTCTGGCTGCGTGAGATTCACGACCGAATTCGCCGCCTGGTAGGCAAGGTTCACGTCGTCGTTGCGGGCGAACATCGGAGTCTGGCCACCGGCGTTGTGGCACGAGCCGCAACGGTTGTTAGCCTTGATGTTTTCCCACAGGTTGATGCGGAAGGCCTGCACGTCGGCGTTGGACGCGGCCGGGCCGATGTAGTCGGAGACGGTCGGCGCTTGCGTGATGGGGTTTTCCACCGTCGGCGCGCCGCCGCTCGAACAACCGGCAAGAATCGCGACCGCGGCTGCGGCCGAGAACCAGCGAATGAATTTTGACTGCATAGAGTTCATGTGTGTTCCCTCAATCGCCCATGCAATGCACGGCGGTTTCGGCGAAGACCTGCTTCAGCTGGTAACCGTTGTTCTTGAAATTGCTGGTCATCTGCAGGACCTTGGCGCGGTCGGCGCTCGCCTTGGCGGGATCGACGAGAGCCCCCGGCGCGCGGAAGCACACAGTCTTGAAGACCTTCTCGACCTGGCACTGTGCGAACGCGTCACTGTTGGCGAGCTCGTTGCCCATGGACTTGGCGCCGTTGCCGGTGGCCGGCAGCGAGTTGTTCCAGCCGAGCAATGAGTTCTGCCCTTTGCGCCAGCGGTTTTCCCAGCTGTCGTCCGGCGTGATGAAGCCCGGCGCGAAATTGGTGTTGTTGTTGAAGTACTTCGGTTGCACGACGTCCGGCGTGTAGACCAGGCGCATGGTGCCCGGCGCGTCGACGGTGCCGTTGTCGAAGTCATAGTGTGCGAATGCCTGCGCGAACGGATCCATGCCGCTGTGACATCCGATGCAGTTGTTCAGGAAGATGCGGCTGTCACCACCGGGGCTGCGGCTCACATCCTGGCGGATGCGATCCGGTGGCAGCGAGGTGTCGTGCACCTGTTCCATGTCGCGGCACAGGTGATTCATCAGCGTGAAGCGGAACATCGCGCGGTTGGTACCGTCGATGAAGAAGGCCTGCGATGCGGCGCGCGAGGTGATGAAGCCGGCGGTCGCGGTGGCGGGGATTCCCATCACCGACGACTGCGTCGCGGGCTGCAGCGCCGTGAACAGGTTCACCGCGTTGTTTTCGGCGGCTTCGTAGTGATCGTTGTTCGAGGCCGAGGCGGCCGGCGACACCCCGCTGACGGTGTAGGTCAGGTCGGCCGACAGCGCCGTGTTGAACGCCACGTCGTCACGCACCATACCAATGAAGGTGGCGACGTAATCGTTGAGCGGCGCAAACACCGTCTGGTCACGGTTGGTCCACGGCACCGCCATGTTCTTCAGCGTGACGTTGTAGAAGGATGGCGCGGAAGTTGCGATGTTGGCCGCGCCGATCGCGTTGTTGGCCGTGACCATCGCTTCCATGGCATCGAGCGTCGCCTCGCTCGGCGGAACGCCGGCGATGCGATCGTAAATGCGCTTGGCCCTGTCGCGATCATTCGCTGACGCAGCTAACGCGACGCTTGCGAGTAAACACGCAAGGCCGACCGACTTCAGTTTTGAAACCTGTGGGGTATTCATTTGCCTCATCCACATCCCTTTTGACGGACGCAGTATCACCTCGGTCGCGAACGGACTTGTTTGTCTCCGCTCCTGTACGTCTCCAAGCAGCGACAGCACCATTTATTACGTACTCCAAGTAGTCTTAAGCCCAGGGACTGCGACCCGCGTCACGGCGCATACCGCTCCGAGGCCCTAACTAGAACAGCTGCCAAGAAAACCGCTTTGCGGCCCTGCTTGCTGTGACGTTGTCGGCAGATCGGCTCGGGCTCAAGCGGGATGATTGCATTACGTCACATGCCTGTGCGGCAGTGCACACGCCGCCAGGTGTGAACGACAGTGGAGGAAGTTGTGAATCGATCCAATGAAAACGCGAACCGGGTCACGCCTGGACGCATCGTCCGCGGCCTCGTGTTCGGTGTCATCAGCTTGTTGGCGGGCTGTACCCAGGGCCCCGGTGGCGGTGGCGTGGGCCTGGCCAGCGGTCAGGATCCGGATCCGGCAACCGTCGATTTCCCGATTTTCTACATCCGCCATCCGATCCCCGAGGATCAGGACAACGTCACGCGCGTGCGGCCGTTCGTCGAGGACGATGACTACTCCGCCACGCTCTGGAAACGCGATCGCGCTTCGCCGGGCGCGCCGGAATCCGAAATCACCGCCCGCCTGCGCGTAGCGCCGCTCGGCGATCCCGCCGACCGCTACGACGTCAAGGACCTGGCCGTTTCGGCCGATGGTCTCAAGGTGGCGTTCGCCATGCGCGGTCCGCTCGACGATGCCGACGACGAAGACGAGCCGCCGACCTGGAACATCTGGGAATACAACATCGCGACCGACGCGCTGCGTCGCGTGATCAGCTCGGACATCATCGCCGAGGATGGCCAGGACGTCGCCCCGTCCTATCTACCCGACGGCCGCATCATGTTCTCCTCGACGCGTCAGCGCCAGGCGAAGGCCATCCTGCTCGATGAAGGCAAGGCGCAGTTCGAAGCCGCCACCGAAGCGCGCAACGAATCGGCGTTCGTACTGCACGTCATGAACGGCGACGGCACCGCCATTCACCAGATCTCGTTCAACCCGAGCAGCGACCTGTACGGCCAGGTGCTGCAGAACGGCCGCATCCTGTTCACGCGCTGGGATCGCGCGCCGGGCAATGACGGCCTGAACCTGTACACCTCGAACCCCGACGGCACCGACACGCAGCTGCACTACGGCAAGATGTCGCACCTCACCGGCACGCCAGTGGATCCGAACACGGGCGTCGGCCCGGCGATCGAATTCATGCGTGCGCGCGAGATGAGCGACGGCCGCCTCATGGTGCTCACGCGCGAGCGCACCGACGTCGATTTCGGCGGCAATCTCACCATCATCGACGCCAATCGTTTCGTCGATAACACGCAACCGCTGCTGTCGAACGCGGGCGCCGCTGGCCCGGCGCAAACTCGGGCCACGGCCAATGAGGTCCGCACAGTGCCGGGACCCTCGCGGGACGGCCGTTTCCAATCCGGTTTCCCGCTGTGGGACGGTTCCGGCCGGATTCTTGTGAGCTGGGGCCAATGCCGGCTGCTCGACACCGTCGATCCGACGCGCATCGTGCCCTGCACCACCGATCGGCTCGCCGATCCGAACGCGCAGACGGCGCCGCCGCTCTACAGCATCTGGATGTTCTCGCCATCGCAGAACACCATCCTGCCCGTCATGCAGCCGGTCGAAGGCGTCATGGTCACGGAGGCGATCGCCGCGCAGCCGCGCGTGCCACTGCCTGCCGTCGTCGTCGACAAGGTGGCGCCGCTCGATCTCGACGCCGACCTGGTTGCCGAAGGCGCGGGTCTTCTGTCGATCGGCAGCGTCTACGACATCATGGGACAAGACCAGGCGCGCACCAGCGCCGGCGCCGCCACTAACATCGCGAGCGTCTCCAACCCGACACTCACGCAATACGCCAGCCGCCAGGTGCGCTTCGTGCGCATCGAAAAGCCGGTGTCGATTCCCGACGACGACGATATCGCCGACCCTGACAACTCCGCCTTCGGTCCCACGGGCGTGATGCGCGAGATCGTCGCCTATGCGCCGGTCGAGCCCGATGGCTCGGTGCGCATGAAAGTGCCGGCCAACATCGCGTTCCAGATTTCGCTGCTCGACGTCAACGGCCGCCGCGTGAGCCCGGTCCATCGCAGCTGGCTGCAGGTGCGTCCGGGCGAGGTTCTGCAATGCAACGGCTGCCACCTGCGCACCACCGCCAACGGCGCCACGGCAAAGGTCCACGGACGCAAGGGCCTGTTCAATGCCGCCTACAACGGTGGCGCGGCAGGCTCGTTTCCGGGAACTGTCAGCACCATTTCTGCGGATACCGGCGACACGATGGCACGAGCGCGTTCACGCGTAACTTCGTCGTGCATGGACTCCCTGGCTAACGAGGTTTGCGGCCGCGCGTCGATCATCCCGAGCGCCAACCTGGTGTACGACGAAATCTGGAAAACGGCCGCGGCGCCGACCGATTCGTTCGCGTACAGCTATCAGCAGCTGACCACCGAGAGTCCGGCCAACGTCGGCTGCTTCCCGGTCTGGACGCCGACCTGCCGCATCACCATCCACTACACCGGCCCCACCGCTCGCCCGGGACACATCCATCCGTTGTGGGCGGTACCGCGCCCCGCGGGCGGTGTCGATGACGGCACGGGCAACTTCACTTTCCCGCAGACCTGCACGAACTGCCACTCGCGCTTGGATCCGGTGGATCCAGCCGTGGCGCAGCTGCCCGCCGCGGCGCTCGAGCTCACCGATGAACCTTCGGATGACGAACCCCTGCAGTTGCGTGCCTACCGCGAGCTGCTGTTCTCCCGTCCCGAGCTCGAACTCGTCGGTGGCGTCGTGGTGACGCGACAGATACCGCTGCTCGATGCCAACGGCAACCAGGTAGTCGACGACAACGGCAATCCGGTGTTCACCAATCCGCAGCTGCCGGCATCGATGGGCGCGGGCAATGCACGAGCCTCGCGGTTCTTCACTGTGATGAACAATCCGCGGCATGCAGGTATGCTCACGACCGCTGAATTGCGCTTGCTTTCGGAGTGGCTGGATATTGGAGCCCAGTATTACAACGACCCGTTCCCGCCGACTCCGCAGAACTAGACTTGGCTTCGTCGTCCTCGCGTGTTTTCTCTCGGTCTCAGCGCTAGCAAAGCAGACCGAGGCAGAAAAGGCCGCCAAGGAACAGGCGGCCCAGGAAAAGCTGCTGCAGGTTTTCGTCAGCGAGCCCTATCTCGAGCTGTCGACGGGACCCGGACGCGGCTATCCCGTGTTTCACGTGGTCGAGCGCGAGGCCTCGGTCGATGTGCTCTTCCGGCGCACCGACTGGTTCAAGGTGCGCACCGAACAGGGCGTCGAAGGTTATGCACGTGCGCGCGACATGCGCCGCACCAAACTCGCCGATGGCACGCCGTTCGTCTTCAACCTGGGCGACATGGCGGGCTTCACGACGCACAACTGGGAGATCGGCATCGGCGGCGGCAATTACGGCGGCGCCAGCCTGATCAACGCGTATGGCGCTTATTCCCTGACCGACAACATGAAGGTAGAGGTCACGCTGTCGCAGTTCCTCGGCAACTTCTCGAACGGCTACAAAGTAGAAGCCGGCATCACACACGTCATGTTTCCGGAATGGCGGATCTCGCCGTTCCTCGAGCTCGGCACCGGCATCGTGTACGTCGAGCCGCGCGCAACGATCGTTCTGCCCGAAGACCGCACCGACCAGACGGCCTATGCGGGCGCGGGAATTCGGATGTATCTCACCCGGCGCTTTTTCCTGCGCGCCGATTATCGCTGGCATACGGTTTTCACGAGCCGCGATGACAACCAGGAGTTGGAAGAATGGAAAGTCCTAATCGCCTGCTTCTTCTGACGACGGCGCTGTGCGCGACGTTGTTGTTGAGCGGATGCTCGCTGCTGCGCTGGCCGTGGTTCGGCAAGAACAAGCACGTCGAACAGCAACAGACCGAAGACCAGGCTGCCGCCGAGGAAGAAGCTGAAGACTCCGATTCCACGCCGCCGCGTGTCATCGAGCCCAACGTCGCTCGTCGCAAAATCAAGACACCCAAGATCGACAACGAGAATTGGGAAATCGGCGGCGGCGCCGGCTTTGTTTCGATCGAAGACTTTGGTACCAGCTCCACCTACGCCGGCCAGATTTCCTACCATGTGACAGAAGATTTCTTCTTCAGGGCCGACGTAGGGCAATCCACCGCCGGAAAGACCAGTTTCGAGACGCTCGGTGGCGACATCGAGCTACTGACCGGAAATCAGAGACGCTTCACGTATTACAGCCTCTCCTTGGGCTACAACTTCCTCCCTGGCGAGGTCTTTCTCGGTCGCAAGCTCGCCATGAACAGTGGTTTCTATCTGTTGGGTGGCATTGGCAGCGTGAAGTTCGCCGGCGATAACCGGCTGACGCTGAATCTGGGCGCGGGCTACCGCGTGCTGCCGAATGACTGGCTGGCCATACATCTTGGAGTGCAGGACCGCGTGTTCGACTCCGACGTGTTAGGCGAGACCAAGGTCACCAACAACATGGAGATGCTGCTGAGCGCGACCGTCTTCTTCTGACGGAGTGATCATCATGTCGGCACGCACAGTGAAAGCCAAAGGAATGAAAAAGGTCGTCAAGGGTCTGGCCCTGGCGGCGCTGTTCGCGTTGCCGGCGTTTGCCGCGACGACCTCGTCCGGCCCCGCTCCCGGGTTTCATCTCACGGGCCGCAACGGCAAGGCCATCGACCTGTCCCAGTTCAAGGGCCAGGTGGTCATGATCAACTTCTGGGCCACCTGGTGCAAACCGTGCCGCCAGGAAATGCCGCTGCTCGAAGACATCTACAAGAAGTACAAGCCCATGGGCTTTACGCTGGTCGGCGTGAACGTCGAACCGGATGCGAAAGGCGCCGAAGCCTGGCTTGCCCAGCAGAAGCCGGTGAGTTTCCCGATCGCTTTTGACACCGAGAGCAAGGTCAGCAAGATGTACAACGTGGCCGTCATGCCGAGCACCGTGTTCGTCGATCGCAAGGGCAACATCCGCGTCATGCACAAGGGCTACAAGCCCGGCGAAGAGAACATCTATCTCACGCAGATCCGCTCGATGTTGAAGGAATAGCCGGAAGAATGAAAGGAAGTGGGTTTATGCGCGTACGCGGGTTGTTAGTTCTTGGAGCCCTGGCCGTCCTGTCGGCGGGCTGCAGCTCGATCGAGCCGTGGGTGAAGCCGTACGATCGCGAGAACCTCGCCGATCCGATCATGGCGTTCACGCGCGCACCCATCTCGCAGGACTTCCTCGATCACGTGTTCGAATCGCGCGAAGGTTCGCGCGGCGCTTCCGGCGGCGGTGGCGGCGGCTGCGGTTGCAATTAAACAGTCGCGCGATGAAGAAAGCACAAACACGTCTCGCCGCATTCGTCATAACCTGCCTCGTGGGCAGCGCACACGCGGGCGTGCTGCCCGAAGATCGCGCCGACGTACTTTATTTCCGCTATGACGGCGGCGGCGTCACCATCAACGGTCCTTCGGTGCTGGTGCGCAAGAGCATCGGCGAACACGTGTCGGTGTCCGCCAACCACTACATCGACATGGTGTCGTCGGCGTCCATCGACGTGCAAACCTCGGCGAGCCCGTACGATGACGAGCGCACGCAGTCGAGCCTGTCGGTCGACTTCCTGCACGGCAAGTCCACCTACAGCGCCGGCTACGTAAACAGCGACGAGAGCGACTACAAGGCGAAGACCTGGTTCGCCAACGTCAGCCACGACATGTTCGGCGACCTCACTACCATCGGCTTTGGCTTCAAGTCAGGCCAGAACGAAGTGTTCCGCAACGTGAAGATCGACGACGTGAAGGTCAACGACCCGACGTTTGCCGAAACCATGGAGTCGAAGAGCTTCAACGTTTCGGTGTCGCAGATCATCACCAAGAACCTGATCCTCGCCGGGCAGTACGAAGTCATCACCGACGAGGGCTTCCTTCGCAGCCCCTATCGTTCGGTACGTTTCTTCACCGACCCGCTCAACCAGGCGCTCGAGGCGGAGAAATATCCGAACACGCGTTCGAGCAACGCCGCCTCGGTCCGCGCCAAGTACTTTCTGCCCTATCGGGCCGCCGTCGATGTCATGTATCGCTTCTATACAGACACCTGGGGCGTGCTGGGCCATACGGGCGAGCTCGGCTACGTGCACCCGTGGAAGGACAAGTGGATCTTCGAAACCCGCGTCCGTTACTACACGCAGACGAAAGCGGATTTCTACGCCGACATTTTCCCGCGTTCGAACTTCGCCAATTTCGAAGCGCGCGACAAGGAACTCGGGACGTACACCGCCATCACGGCCGGTCTGGGCGCCACCTACGAATTCAAGATCAACCGCTTCCCGTGGCTCGCCAAGGGACAGCTGAACCTGCGCTACGACTACATGACGGTCGCCTACGACGATTTCCGTGACGCCACCTTCAGCATCGGAAAATTCGGCGTGCCGCCGGACGATCCGCTGGCGCCTGGCACCGAGCCTCTCTACAAGCTCAACGCGAACATCCTGCAGTTCTACATCTCGGCGTTTTTCTAGGGTTCCTTCGCCTTGCCGAACTGCACGCCGCCGTCGTGCACGCCGATGTCCGGATTGCTCTTGCGCAGCTCGAACATCTCCGCACCCGCCAGCAACACCGGGCCATAGCCGTGCGCGGCTAACAGGTGCACGGGGCGGTACAGGTAGAACATGGGATCCCATCCCATTCCCGTACCCACGCACACGCCCTCGACCTGGCCTTTCGCGTTCACCTTTTTCGCCACGGCGTTCCAGCCCAGCGAAGCCGGCGGACCGAACGCCAGCGGATCCAGCCAGCCGCGATTGATGCCGCGCGCAATGCCGAACACGAACATCGCGCTGGCCGACGTCTCCTCGTACGACTCGCGCCGATCGAGCAGCTGGTGCCAGAGCCCGGCATGGCCCTGGGCCGCGATGAGGCCGGCGGCATGTTCGCGGAACAGCGCGAGGATGAGCGGCCGATCGGCATGATCCTGCGGCAGCACGTCTAACAACTCCGCCATTGCCATGATGGCCCAGCCGTTGGCGCGCGCCCAGTGAAACTCGGGGTGATACTGCATCCCCTGCACCCAGCCGTGCATGTACAGACCCTTCTGGTGGTCGAACATGCGCGCGGAGAACTGCAGGATCTGCCGGGCCGCGTCGTCGTAGTAGCGTTTTTCGCCGGTGAGTTTCCCGGCCTGCGCAAGGCAGGGCACGCTCATGTAGAGATCATCGAGCCACAGGGAATCTGGCAGCGGGCGATTGCGCGCCAGCGTGCCGTCGGCGAACCTGTACTGGCCACTCGACACGAAGCGCACGTAGTTGTCGATCCACGGCCGGAGTTGTTGGTTGCCGAGGCCGGCGAGTTGGGCCTTGATCAGCGCCGCGCACATCGCGCCCGAGTCATCGAGCGCGCGCGGCGCGACGATGGAGCGCAGGCCCAACCCGTGTTTCGGGCGCTGGTCGTCAGGCCCCGGCACTGGCGGCAATGGATTCGCCTTCCAGTGCGCCGCGAGCGTCGCGATCGCCGAGACGCGCACGTTGGTGTAGTTGGTGTAACGCGCGTCGCCCGTGACTTTCGCCGCCAGCATCATGCCGGCGTAGGTGACTCCCCACTCGTAGGTGAGGATCTGGATATCGGTGCGCGCGAGCGCGGCATGCCGCGGCAGCTTGTTGAGGTCGGGCACCGGCTCGCCGGTGTCGCCATCGATGACCTGCACGGGCGCGGCTCGATCGACGTAGGCGTGCACCCGCTCGAGGATCTGGCGTATTTCGTCCACGGTCGCAGGTTCGTACGGCGTCGGGTAGTCGACCGTGAGGCGGCCGGAATACACACCCGGGTCTGACTGCGGCGAGGTCAGAACCTGCGTGGGTGTGGATTGCGCTGCCGCGAGCCCGGCTAACAACAGCGAGGCACAAGCCAGTTGCGGGTGGCGTGAGGTCATGAAGATTCGTCCCTGTTTCAGCAAAGAATGGTTTGCGTGACGGGCCCGCCAGGCGCCACGCAGAACCGCCGTCACTCAGGCGGCGCAAGCCCCTGCGAATAGATCACCTTGCCATCCGGCGCCACCGCAACGGCGTCGACGTCGGGCAGCGTATTGATGAACGCGATGCCCGCCTCCGGCCCCATGATGAACACGCTCTTGGTCAGTGCATCCGTCCGCGTGGCATTGCCGCTGATGATGGTGACACTGCGGCACTTGCGCGCCGAGTCGCCGGTCTTCGGATCGATGATGTGGTGGAACCGTTTGCCGTTCTCATCGAAGTAACGCTCGTAGTCGCCCGAGGTGGAGAACGCCGTATCGGTGAGCGGCAGCCGCAGGAACACTTTTCCTTCGTGATCCGGATCGCGAACCCCGACCATCCAGGGCTTGCCGAAACGGTCGCCGATGATGCGGGTGTCGCCGCCGGCGTTCACCATGGCGCGCGTGATGCCCTGTTTTTTCAGGATCTCGATACCGCGATCGACCGAATAGCCCTTGGCGATGCCCCCCAGGTCGATGCGCATGCCGGGCCGCGTGAAGAACACCGTGGTGTTCTTCGAATCGAGCACCATGTGGCGCCAGTTGATGCCGGGTAGCGCCTTGTCGATAGCCTTCTGGTCCGGGTGTACGCCCGTCTTGAAGTCGTATAGATAGCCGACGCTGGCGTACGTGATGTCGAAAGCGCCGTGCGTGAGCTCGGAATATTCCACCGACACCTGCAGCAGCTTGAACAGCTCGCGGCTGATCTTCACCGGATGCTTTCCGCCCTCGCGGTTCACCTTCGAGATTTCCGTGTCTTCCTTCCACGTGCTCATGAGGCGATCGATTCGCTTCATGTCGTCGAACACCGACGTTATGGCGGCGTCGCCCTTGGCCTGGTCGTCGCTCCACAGCTCGACGGCGCAACGCGTGCCCATGATGGCTTCTGCGCGCGTGATCCAGTCGGCGCGCGCCACGTTCGGCAAAAGGACGCTTGTCAGTAGAGCGGGGGCAAACAAGAGGCGGAACCCGATGGCGCGCACCCGGTCGAAAGTGCATGTTTGGCTATGCATGGTGGCGATTATGCCGCATGCGTTAAGCTCCCGGCCCAGAGGAATGCCCATGAATAAACTTCTCATCAGTTTCTTGCTCGTCGTCGCCAGCGCAGCCGGCGTGCAGCCTGCCTTCGCCAGCGCGCGCGAAGAAGCGCGGCTCATCGAAGCTTCGGGCGTGCTCGAAGAGCTGCGCACGCAGCGCGACACCCTCATCCCCGAACGCCTGCTGGCGCGTGCCTATGGCATCGCGGTCATCCCGAACGTGGTCAAGATCGCGGCACTGGTCGGCGGCCGGCGCGGCAGCGGCGCCATGGTGGTTCGCGATTCCAACGGAAAATTCAGCGGTCCCATCATGGTGTCGATCACCGGGGGGAACGTCGGTTGGCAGATCGGCGTGCAGTCCACCGACATCGTGCTCGTGTTCACCACGCGCAAGAGCATCGAGGGCATCACTGACGGCAAGCTCACGCTCGGTGCCGACGCGTCGGTGGCCGCGGGTCCGCTCGGCCGGGCCGCTTCGGCCGCCACCGACCAGAACTTCACCGCCGAGGTGTATTCGTACTCGCGCAATCGCGGGTTGTTCGCCGGCGTGTCGATCGACGGCACCGTGATTGCCATCGACACCAAGTCCAACAGCAAGCTCTACGGCAAACGTGCACCGGCCACCGACATCATCGCCGGCCGCGTCACCACGGATGCCGACTCCGCCAGGCGTTTCGAACGCGCCATTCTCAACAGCACCTCGGCGGCGCAACCAGTCGCAGGTTCGCGCAGCGCCGCCACCAGCGCGCCCGATACCGCTGCGGCACCCGCCGCGGCTGCCGAGACACCGCCGTCCGGCGCCACCACCTTCCCCATGGAAGATGCGGCACCTGGAGCCGAACCTCCGCGCTGAGCGACCAGGAGTTGTTAGGTCCCGAAGAGCGGCGGCGTGCGAACGACCGCCGCTTTTTCTTTTCGACTGGAATGCGGGCGGCAATCGCCGTCGCGGGCCCGGCAAGTTTCGACATTACATAATCGATTCATATATATACGTTCAAACCCCGGAGGCCGGCATGCGCGAGCAATACATCGAATACCGCGACGGCGAAATGCTGCTGGAGGGCTTTCTTTGCTACGACGAAGCGCATCCAGGTCCGCGCCCCGCGGTTCTCATCAGCCACTCGGCTGCAGGTCGCGACGACTTCGTGGAGCGCAAGGCGCGACGCCTTGCCTGGCAGGGTTACGTCTGTTTCGCGCTGGACAACTATGGCCAGGGCAAGCGCGGCACGACGCCCGCGGAAAACAGCGCGCTCATGGCGCCATTCATGAAGGACCGGAAGATGCTGCTGCGGCGTCTGCAGGCCGGCCTCAAGGCGGCGACGTCCATGCCCATCATCGATGCGCGTCGCATCGCCGTCATGGGATTCTGTTTCGGTGGTTTGTGCGCGCTCGATCTCGCGCGCAGCAACGCTGATATTCGTGGCGCGGTGAGTTTTCATGGCTTGCTGAAACCATCGGGGTTCACGGAACCGAAAATTCGCGCCAAGGTACTCATGATGCATGGCTACGATGATCCACTTGCGCCGCCGGAAGATGTACTCGCCGTTGCGAAGGAATTCACCGACGCGGGCGCTGACTGGCAACTGCATGCCTACGGCCACACCATGCACGCGTTCACGAATCCAGTGGCCCACGATCGCGGTGGCGGTCTGCAATACGACGAAGCCGCTGACCGACGCTCGTGGCACGCGCTCGAGGAATTCCTGGCCGAAGTACTCAAATGACCGGCGGTTCTTTTCCTTGCGTGATAGCTTCGACTTGGCACTAACCGGGGGAGCGAACAGAATGAAGAACCTATCGGTCATCCTGCTTGTGATCGTGAGCCTCTCGTTAGCCGGCTTCGCCGAGGCGGCGCCTAAAAAACGCACGCGCAATGCAAATCGTGTCGGCGCCTATGGCGGCGCACTCATCGGTAACAGCAGATTCTCCGGCGACCAGTCCGCGAACGAACAGGGTCTCGCCGATACGCTGACTGGCCAGGGCGTACCCATCCAGAATCTGAGCACCAGCACCGAAGATTCCGCCATCGGGTACCAAGCCACATTCGGCTACCGCTTCAACCGCTTCTTCGCCGCCGAGCTCGGCCTTGCACAATTCGGCAGCCTGAAGTCCACGGCGCGCGCCGAGATGAACTTTGGCGGCGGCTTCGTGCCGGCCAGCCTCACGCTCAAATTTTCCGCGGGTGGTCCCATCATCTCGGCCATCGGCATCCTGCCCATCAACGAGAAGTTCGAACTCTACGGGCGGCTCGGCTATCTGTTCACGAGCTCGGAGCGAACGCTTTCGTCGCGCGTCGACGGTCAATCGGGATCCTTCGGCAGCGCCAAGGGTGATTCACAGAACCCCGTGTATGGCCTCGGATTCGCGTGGCACTTCAATCAGGTGTATTCGGTTCGTGGCGAATTCCAGAAGCTCGACAATCTCGGCCAGGACGATCGCACCGGCGAAGAAAACCTGACGATAGTCGGCGTCGGAATCACCGTTCGCTTCTGACGCTCGCCCCGTCCTAAATGGCTTCCATCAGCTGCTCGTCGTCGGGCTTCGGCGAGTTCACGCGCGCGCTCACCCGATAGGCGCGCAGCTGGTCACCGGGAAACTGGATGAGCGCCGCCTTCGCCTGCTGCGGAGTTCCATTCAGCCATAGCTCCACGTCCTCCATGCGCAGGATGGCCGGCATGCGTAGCTTCTCGTTGGGCATGCGCGCCATGAATTCATTCGCTGGCAACGTGATGATGGTGAAGCTCTCGACCACGGTCCGGTCCGCTTTCACCGATCGGTCCCACAGCCCGGCGAACGGCATCACCTCTTTGTTGGCGAGACCGATGAACCAGGGTTGTCTGGGTGCATCGGGCATCATCTGCCATTCGTAGAACCCTTCCGCCGGCACGATGCAGCGCTGCCCTTTGTTCCAGGCGTCGCGATACGTGGGCGATGCCTCCATGGTCTCGATGCGCGCGTTCATGGTCGCGAACTTGGGGCTCTCGCCTTTGAGGAACGGCGGAATCAATCCCCAGCGCATCATCACGCCTTCACGTTCACCGCCATCTTCAGGCGACGCCTGGCGAATCACCGGCACTTCACGCGAAGGCGCGACGTTGTAACTGATCATGTCGCGCCAGCGTAGTCGCTTCACGTCGAAAGTTTTCTCGGCCTTGGCTTGCTGCGCGAGGATGTAGCGTCCACACATAGGGACGAGCTTAGCGGCCGCCGCTTGACCGTGGAAGGTAAATGGGGACACTCCCCATTTGCTAGCAAAAGGGGCCGGACTTCGATGACTGATCCGCGCGTCGCCACCGCGCTCGCCTGGCTCGAAAAACACTCGAAGAAGTCGATACGCGATGGCATGGCGCGCTACGCCATCCCGAGCGACAAGGCGCTTGGCGTGCTCATGGGCGACATACAGAGGCTCGGCAAACAGCTGGGGCGCGATCACGCGCTGGCGCTGGCGCTGTGGAAAACCGACGTCTACGAAGCGCGCATGCTGTGCGCGTATATCGATGAGCCCGAGCGTGTGACGTCCGCGCAGATGGACGCGCAGGCGCGCGCCTTCGACAACTGGGCAATCTGCGACACGCTGTGCTTCGCGCTGTGGGCGCGCACACCGCACGCGTTCAAGAAGATCCACAAGTGGGCCACGAGCCGCGAGGAATACGTGAAACGCGCAAGCTTCGCACTGCTGGCGAGCATGGCGCTCAAGCACAAGGAATCCAGCGACGCGGACTACATGCGCTGCCTTCCGCTCATCGCCAAGGCCGCGAACGACAAGCGCAACTTCGTGAAGAAGGGCGTGAACTGGGCGTTGCGCGGCGTGGGCCGGCGCAGCGCGAAGCTCAACAAGGCGTCGATTGCGCTGGCGAAGAAGTTGGCGGCGTCGCAGGAAGCGGCGCCGCGGTGGGTCGGCAAGGACGCGCTGCGCGAGCTGTCCAGCGCCGCTGTGCAACGGCGGCTGAAATGAGGTCCGGCACAATTTGTCAGGAAATGGGGAGTGTCCCCATTACAGCTTCTTGCTGAAGTACACCACGCGCTCGGTCTCGTCGAATCCCAACGCCCGGTGTGCGTGTTGACTCGCCTCGTTCTCCAGCAATGCATCTGAGGCGAGCTCCCGACACCCGCGTGCCCGCGCCCAGTCGCCAATGGCCGCGAACAACAGGCGCGCGACTCCGTGGCGCCGCAATGCCGGCACCACGTACACACCTTCGACGAACCCCACCGGCGATGTTTCCGTGCCATTCACGTAGTCGCTGCGGATCGATCCTTCGATGAATCCGACGGGCTGCCGTCGCTCGTCGTACATCATGAGTTGCAGAAATCGCTCCGGCTGCGCCAGCGAAATCGCCATGTAACCGCGATGCTCGTCGGCAGTGGCGTCGGGCCACAGGACCATGCGCATTTCCAGCCAGCCGGGCTGGTCGAGAGAGTTGCATCGTTCGATAAGGGTGGCCTTGAGCGGCATGCGCGCGAGCGTAACAAACCGCATACGGGTTCATACAGGTGCCGCGAAGCCTGAGTGCTGGGTGGACGTCGACGGCGCGCGCGGAAAAAATACGCCCATGCCCTTGCCCGCCAGCGCCATCGACAAACTCTCAGACCACTCAGGGTCTTACGTCATTTGTGTCATGTGCCGGAAGTGCCAGCATCAACGCGAAATAGACCCACGTACGCTGGCTAACATCCTCGGCTGGAATGTCACGCTCAAGCAGGCCTGCACTCGCCTGCGTTGCTCCAAGTGCGAGGCGCGCAGCTTCGCCGTGGAGATCGCCTTCAACCGCAAGCCTCGCGGCTGGAAGGCCAATCCGTCCTGAAAATGCTGAAATGGGGTCAGACCCCGTTTAGTTGGCGGTGAATTCCAGCTTCTTGAGAACGGAGCGCTGCGCGGCGCTGCAGTCCACATTGCCGCCAGCTCCTGATCGCTGCACCTTCTCCACGTTGACCGAGCACGCGCCGATGTCGATCGGCGGCACGATGCGCCCGTTGAGCACCAGATAGGGCACGAGGCTGGAAGCTTCGCCTTCCGCCACCGGAACACGCAGCAACAGGTATTGATCGTCGCTCGATCCATATTCGAGCAGCGCGGTGCGAACCCCGTTTTCATACGAATAGAGTCCCGGCGCGACCGAATGTCGCCCGGCCACATCGAGCGGCAACGAATAGTCGCGCCCCGCATAGGTGAAAGTGGCCACGCCATTCCTGTACGTGGCCTCCTGTCGCCGCGCGCCCTCGCCCATGCGCGCATTGCGCATGTGGCGAGCCGCCGCGGGCACCGTGGTCGAAGTCACGCCCGTGGGCAGCTTCGCCAGCGTCAGCACCGCCACCGGCGTACCGGAAGAAAACCCCACGCGTTGCAGGTAGATAGAGAGCTTCTGCCCGGGCGGGTAGACATCGAAGCCGAGCCCGCCCGGCAGCCCCGCCATGACCCAGTACTTCTTGCCGCCCTGCTCGAACTGCAGCTCGGGCAGTTCGCCGCCGAAGAACATGTCGACGCTGCCCGAATCTCCGCCGCGGCTCCCGATCCACGAACTGATGAGCGGCCGGAACCGGCTCGAAGGCGAACGCTTCTGGCCGGTGAACGTGGCGGTGGTCGTGAACCACTGCCCCGGCGACGCAAGCTCGGCCTCATCGTTCTGCGAACGCGCCGCGCCACCCAAGATCTTGGCGAGCGTGGACGGGGTGTAGGCGGACTCGTCGGTATCGCTCGGGCTGGATTGCGCCAATGCCGCGGCGCAGGCGAACCCCGCCACCATCGTCCAGCCGCAGATTCGTCGCGCGTTCAAGACTGCACCCCGCCGAAGATCGCTTCGATTTCCATGATGCTGTTCGGCCGCACCGCACGGCCCTTCTCGATGCCGTTCTCTAGATAGATCAGCGTCGGCCAGAGTTTCACACGAAAGGAGCGCCCTAATGGCCTGCCCTTGCCGTCTTCCACCTTGATGTGGCGCACGCCGCGATGCTGGTGAAGCACCGCGGATATATTCCCCTGCGCAGCCTGACAGTAACCGCACCAGCTGGCGCCGAACTCGAGCACGGTGGGTTGCGGGGCAGCGTCGATTTCTTGACGGGTCGGTTCGCTCATCGAGCAATCCTAGGTGAAATACCGCTACGCACAACTACTGTGCGGTCGCTGGACAACGCCCGTTTCCCATTGCTCGCGGACGGCGGCGCTTCGCCGGCGTTTTCCCAAGTGGCGTTTACGCCTGGAAACTCAGGCCGATGATGTCGACGAGCACATGCGCCACCACCAGTGGCCAGAGCTGGCGCGTGCGCGAATACACGTAACCGTAGAGCAGTCCCATCGGCACGACGGTCATCACGCCGATCGGTCCCTGGTACAGGTGGTACAGCAACCGCACCACCACGCTGGTGTTGATCGCCACCCACATGCCGCGCCGCTCGGTCAGCGATGTGATGATGTAACCGGCGACGAACAACTCCTCGAATATCCCGTTCACCACCGACACGATGAACACCAGCTGCATGCTCAGGTCGGGATCGACTTTCGGTACGCGCGCGGCCGCAGCCTGGATGTCGTAGTTGAAAATGATCTGCGCGGCGTACTGCGCGCCGAAGACCAGTGCGTATGTGACCGCGAGCAGAGCCACGCCTGCCGCGGTCGAGGTCCACGAAAAAGACAACCCGAACTTCTCGAGCGTCCAGCCGCGAATACGCAGGAACCAGGAGAGGAACCCGAGCTGGATCACTTCGAAAACGACCGTGGCGAACAGCGCCGCGTTGTTGAATTCCGGCGCCGCGGTGCCTTCGGCAACGTCGAGCGACATGATCGACGCGAAGATAGGCAGACCGAACGCCCAGGTGACGACGACCAGGAACTCGACGCCGAGCGGGAGCCCGCGGATCGCTTCGTGCAGCCGATTCACTGCGGATTCCTGCGGACTGTTTGCTGCCGGCGGCTCAAGCCGCGGCCTTCTCGATCACCGACTTCACGCCCTTGATCACCAGGTCGCTGCCCATGCCGGGCGGCAACGCATGCCGCTGCTGCAGCAGCGCGAGCTTGTCGAGATACTCGCGCGCGATGTCCGGCCGGCGGCGTGTTTCGTTTTCGAGCGCGTTCACCAGCAGCATGCGCGGCCGCAATAGCTGATCGCCATGGATTGCGACATCGAACAGGTGATCGAAGATGGACCGCTCCTGGTGCAGGAACGACTCGCCGCCGCTGTGCCGCGCGGCAAGACCAATCGCCAGCGCCTGCTCGATTGCGGTGAGATAGCCGGGCAGCAGTTCCGCCGGCGGCGTGCCGAGCGCGGAATTCGCTTCTTCGCGGCGCAGCCCGACCAGCAGCGTGAGACGCGGAATGAGCTCATACAGCAGCGTCAGCGCGTCATGCCCCGCCGTCTGCAACGTGAAAGCCTGCTCGTACACCACCGGCGCGACGGCGCGCTGGGTTTTCTCGATGGTGATCTTGAGCGACCACGGCGTCGCCCGCGCGTCCACATGGGTATAGACCAGCAGCTCCGGCTGCTGCTCGTCCGGTGGCAGAAAGGCGCGGGTCCATGGGTTGGCGGACAGGATGAAACCACCCTGCTTCATCCACGGCAGCAGGAACGCGGTGCGCGCGTTGGTGCGTAGATAGAGCTCCTCGGCGAGGAACATGGGCAGAGCGCGCGCGACGCGGCCGAGATCGTTGGTGGGCTGCGTTACCACCTTGTCGCCGGTGTCGTCGTGAGCCTCGGCACTGCCACAGACGAAGTGGATGCGCGGAGCGGCGGAGGTCTTGGCCGGCAGCACCGAGTCGAAGCCCAGCACACCACGTGCCCACACCGGCTGCTCGAGCTTCATCACCACCACTTCGAGTGGCGCGGTGACTTCGCCGTAGCGCTTCTGCGCGTCGTCGAGCTTCTGTTCCCAGTGGATGAGGTGGTCGCGCCAGTCGGGACGCTGCTGCGAATACAGCTGCTCGAGCAGCTTGCGCGCTTCGGCAAACATGCCGAGTTCGACATAGCCGCGCAGCAGGTTGTTGCCGACCGTGAGGCCGTGTGTCGCGAGATCGAATCGCGGCTGGGTGAGGCGCACCAGCAAGTCAGTGTGCCCGCGATTGCCGAGGTCGCCGGAGAGCTGCATCAGCAGATCCGCCGGCACCGGCGTGGCACGCGCCAGTGCTTCTTCATAGAGGCGCGTGGCCTCGCCGAGGTCACCGCGCTCGAGCGCGTAGCGCGCCAGCCAGATCTGCGCGCGCCAGCTCCCTGGAAGCGCGGCCGCGCGAGCATAGGCGGCCAGAACCGCGTCCTGCCCGCCTTTCGCGTTGGCGGCACCCACCATCCAGTTGAGCGTGCCTTCCTCATTGGGCTCGAGCTGCAGTGCGCGCCAGATGAGCTGTTGCGCGCGTTCATCATCACCGGCGGCGGCGTACGCGCGGGCCAGGTTCGCCAGTAGATAGGCATTGTCGCCGTACCTGGAGATGGCTCGCTCGAGCACGTCGCGCGCGGCGGGGAAATCCTTGAGCTGCAGCAGCACGGTTCCCAACACTGTGGCGCCGCGCTGCGGCTGCGAGTCGTGTTCGGCCAGGTAGCGAGCCGCTTCGAGCACGTCGGCGCCGAAGTCGTCCTTGAGCGCGGCAACGATGAGGCTATGCAGCGCCTCCGGATCGTCGCGACTCGACTGCAGATTGGGCAGCAACACGTCCTTGCGCCAGGCCTCGCGGCCGATCTCCACCTTGCGGCCAAACTGGTCGTAGACGCGGATCAGACGCTCGGCAGCGGCATCAGGCGAGGTCGCGGAAATCGGCGTCGCCGGCAGATCGGCGATGAGCGCGGGCACAGCGGGCGCCGGTTTGCCCGGCGCGCGGATCTGCGGCCCTTCGGTGGGAGTGCGGCCGAGAATACGATCGATGATGGACATGGGCCGGTGAGCTTACACTTGTGGCCATGCGCCGTAGCTCATTCGCCCTTCTCACCCTGCTGACGCTCGCAGGCTCGTTTGCCGCCGCCGATGACGTGCTCATCAAGACGCGCGACGGAGCCACGCTCTCGGCGGTGGTGGCGCTGCCGGACCCCAAGCCGGCGACGCGCCTTCCTACCATCCTGGTGTTCGACATCTACACCAACCCCGAGGCGCAGAAAGCCCAGGCTGAATCGTTCGCGGTGCGCGGTTACGCCGGAGTGATAGCGGACACACGAGGCAAGCGGCTGAGCCCGGACGCCATCGTGCCCTATGAACACGAGGCCGAGGACACCCAGACCGTCATCGACTGGATCGTCGAGCAACCCTGGAGCGACGGCAAGGTAGGCATGATCGGCGGCAGCTATTCGGGCTTCACCGCCTGGGCCGCCACCAAGCACAAGAACCCGGCGCTCAAGGGCATCGCGGTGTCGGCCGCCGTCATCCCCGGCCTTGGGCTGCCGATGAACCACAACGTCTTCCTGAATGCTAACTACCAGTGGGCCTTCTACGTCACCAACAACAAGCTGCTCGACGAGCCGTTGAATGCCGACGGCCAGCGCTGGTGGGCGATGGCGCGCAAGTGGTTCGAGAGCGGCCGACCCTATCGCGAAATCGACGCGGTCGAAGGCACGCCGAACCCGCTGCTTCAGCGCTGGCTCATGCATCCGGCGTACGACAAATACTGGCAGTCCATGGTCCCCTACCAGCGCGATTTCGCGCACGTGAATATTCCGGTGCTCACCATCACCGGCTACTACGACGATGCACAGATTTCCGCGCTTGAGTACCTGAAGCAGCATCTCGCCAATGGCCGCAACCCCGAGCACTACCTCGTGATCGGCCCCTACGACCACCTGGGTACGCACTGGGACAAGAAGCCGGAAGTCCTGCGCGAATACGCCATCGATCCGGTGGCGCAGATGGATTCCGTGGAGCTCAAACTGCAGTTCATGGACTACGTGCTGCGTGGCGCTCCCAAGCCCGCGCTGCTCGCGAACAAGGTCAACTATGAAGTGATGGGTGCCAACGTGTGGCGTCACGCGCCTTCGCTCGAATCCATCCACGCGATTCCGATGCGGCTGTATCTTTCGGCGCAGAAGAACGAGGGGTTGTTGTCGCTGGTCAATCAGGCGCCGCCCGCCGGCCTCATCGCCACCCACGAAGTGGACTTCACCGACCGCGTGAAGTGGCACGGGTTCCATTCATATCCGGTGACGATAGTGCAGCCGCCGCTCTCGTACATCACCGAGAGCCGGTTCCTCAGCCAGCCGTTCGAGACGGCGACGGTGGTCAGCGGTGCGTTCACCGGCGAGCTGGCCGTGATCATCAACAAGAAAGATTTCGATCTCAGCGTAACCGTCTACGAAGCCATGGCGGATGGAAAGCTGTTCCACCTGGGGTCGGCGCTGCATCGCGCGAGCTACACCGAAGATCCGCAGAAGCGCCACCTGCTGTCGCCCGGCAAACTCGAGCGCGTGAAATTCGCAACCAGCATGGTGAGCCGGCAGATGCTGCCGGGGTCGAGGTTGTTAGTGCTGGTGGACGCGAACAAAAACCTGATGGCGCAGGTCAACTACGGCACCGGCAAGGACGTGAGCGACGAGTCGGTGAAAGACGCCGGCGATCCGCTGAAGATCGAAATCCAGGGTGGCAGCTACTTCGAGATTCCGCTCGACAATTCCTTCGCGGTGAAGCCGAAATAAAAGAATAAAAGGGGACAGATCTATTTATTTAAGAAAAGGGGACTGTCCCCTTTTCTTAAATAAATAGATCTGTCCCCTTTTATTTCGACAGGCGTGCCGCGTAGGACGTGTCCACGGTGCACTGATATTCGCGCGTGACCGTCCACAGATCGCAATTCGAGCCGTCCATGTTGCTGCACTGGCGGATCTGCCCGGCGATGGGCTCGGCCTCGTGATAGCCCCAGCCGTTGCAGCGGCTGGTGGCGATCTTCATGGCCTGCTCGTCGCTCAGCGCCGGCTGATGGAATTCCGGGTATTCGTAGGACACCCGCACCACGCCGCCGTCGCGATCGCCGCCAGAAAGCGTCCACTGCCTGGAAGTGACGCAGCCGGTGAGATTCAGCAGCAGGACTGCGGAGAAAATCAGCGCGGAGGTTCGGATGGATCGGGTCATGGCGGCACCAAGGCTTGCTTGGTGGCCAGATTAGGCCCGCGGTCCTTAACGATTCCTGAATTGCGGACAGATTACGCGGCGAAGTCATCCATGACCTCGCCGCGCCCTGCGCGGCTCTCCGTCCTGGATAACCGTTCAGCCTGGTAACTGTGGCGGCATCAATGCCAGCACATATGGATAGTGTCGCGACGGATGCGAATGACTCACTTGCGGAACGTGAATCCGATCGACGGCGGAAATACCGGCCTGCGCTGCGCCGCGATACGGTGTTATGTCTGGTATTCCGGGGCGCCAACCGAAGCCTAGTCGGCCTGGGCCGTGCATTCGCTCTGCATCACGCCGGCGGAGCAGGGAATGTCGAAACTGCCCTCGAGATGTATCGGCGCCGCTTCTTCGTTCTTCTCGACGCCGTCGATGACGAACGAGCCTTCGATGCCGGCCGAGTCGAAATTCGAAATGGTCAGCGTGCCTTTCTGAGAGTCGAAGCTGCGGCCGTTAAACGTGAGATTCGCTGCCAGGATCTGGGCTCCCTTCACCGGCGGCTGCAGGTTGCCGAAAATCGGATACGTGCCCGAGGACAGGGGGATGTCCGACAGCGTCGCGCCGGGCGCGGTCAGTGTCACCGCGACGCTCGGGGAGCCCCCGCTGCCGCAGGAGATCGTCAGCGGATTGGCGCCGCCAGTCTGCGCTTGCGCATTCTGCTCCTGGGCGTTGCCCCAGTGAGCTGAATTCGCCTGGTTCGAGCTGTCGGACGCAGTCCAGTAGGTAGTCCAGTCGGCCGATTCCGGCGCCGTCAACGTGAGCTTGCAGGCTTCGACGTCGCGCGCGCGCGCGGCGACCTTCGCAGCGGCCGCGCCATCGTCAGCCGCGGTCTCGGCAACCGGCGGTGGCGCTTCCTGCTTGGGTTTGCAGGCAAAGAGCGTGGTGGATGCGACGACGAGAAGCGTGAGACGAGTGAGATTGCGCATGAATACTCCGTGGCAGCCATCGAATATTTATTGAAGAAGTCCCAAATGACAATGCCTGCGTCGAAATCACGGCTTTCCTTGCCGTGGACGACCAGGAATGATGTGGTTCGCGCGCGCTGCTTAAGCGGCGTGCAGCTTCGCCAGCAACTCCGCTTCCTTCTCCGGCGTCAGCCCCGCTTTCAGCAGCTGCTTGTCCGCTGGCCTTCCCTTCTGCCATTCGAGCGTGTCACGCACGGTGGCTTCGAGCGTGCGGAACTTGAGTCCCTTCTTCACCGCTCGCGCCGGGCTCACCAACAACAGCCCCGCCTCATTTCCCTGTGGCGACTGCCAGATGGGAATGAAATTGCCTTTGGCCTTGTCGCCGATGATTTCCTGGGCCGTCAGGAAGTCCGCGCTCGCCCAGACGAACGTGGTGTTCGCCTGCGTGACGCGCCGGGCTTCCTCGAGCAGCGATCCCATGGTCACCGCGCCCTGCGGACCGCAGAGGTTGAAGGTGCCGGGCACATGCCTCTCGACGCAGATGCGCATGAAGTCCGCCAGATCGCGCACATCGATGTATTGAAACGGATCGCTCGGCGTGCCGGGCGCGAGCATCTCGCCGCCCTTTGACACGCGCCACGGCCAATAGGTGAACCGGTCGGTATGGTCGCCCGGGCCGGCAATGTAGGTAGGCCGAATGATGGTCGCGCGCTTGCCAAAGGTGCTCTCGACGATCTTTTCGCACACCGCCTTGAGGCCTCCGTAGGTTTCACCCGTCACGAGTTCGTCGGCAGGATCCTTGAGCACGACAAGTTTGTAATCTTCATCGATGCCAGCTTTGGCGAAGTCCGCGTACACGGCGATGCTCGAGATGAAGATGTATTGCGCGACGCGGGCTTCGAGCAATGCCGAGGTGAGCTTCACCTGGCTCGGCTTGTAGCCGGAATTGTCGATGACCACGTCCCAGTCCCGGCCTTTCAGGCTGTCGATCTGGCCGTCGCGATCGCCTAACAACTGTTCGATGCCCGGATGAATCTCCGGTTCGCGCTTGCCGCGGTTGAACAGCGTGATCTTGTGGCCGCCGTCGCTCAACGCCTTGACGAAGTGCGGGCCGATGAAGCCGGTGCCGCCCAGGATCAGAACCTTCTGCGGTTTCGATTTCGCCAGGGCGGGGCTGGCCAGCAACGCGAGCGCCGAGCCACCGAGAATCTTCAGAGTGTCGCGTCGTTGGAAATGCATGCCGGCCGCCCTGGGTTGTCGTGGCGCGAGAATAGCGAACTGTTCCGATATTAGCCCGGCAATGCGGCGCGCACGGCATCGTCGGGCAGAACGAGTGGTGTTGCGCTGACTCCGCCTGCCAGCTCCGTGCAGACAATGCAGCCAACACCAGCGAGGTGACTCATGGCCAGCATTCGCAAGGAAATCCGGATCGACGCGTCCGCAGATCGAGTCTGGGACGCGCTGCGCGACGTGGGTGCGCTGCACACACGTCTGGTTCCCGGATTTGTGAAAGACACGCACCTGGATGGCAAGACACGCACCGTCACGTTCGGCAACGGCGTGGTGGCAAAGGAAGAAATCGTCTCGATCGACCCGGCGCAACGGCGCGTTGCCTGGGCGGTCATCGGGCAACAGTTTCGCCACTACAACGGAGCCGCGTGGGTGGAGCCGGATTCGAACGGCGGCTCACGATTCATGTGGACCGCGGACTTGCTGCCCGACGAGTTCGCCGGGCAGGTCGAGCAAATGATGAGCGCGGGAATTGCGGTGGTGAAGCAGACGCTCGAAGCCGCCGCGCAGGCCGCGTGAGGCGTCAGCGCCGCGGCGATCTTTCCGGCAGCGCGAACACGACGTAGCCGCCCTTCCCGAGCGGCTCGGGCGAGCCGATGCCACTCTCACGCGAGTCCAGGCCCCAGGTGTGCGGCGTGGTGGTATTCACGACGATGTAGTGCGGCCCGTTCAGCCCGTAGATAGACGGCAGACCCTCGGCGGCCATAGGCGATGGTAGCGAGGACTTTATTAACTTCGATGTCACGTGTGCCGCACGCCGGGCGGCGCAATAATGCTGGCTCCTTCCGGTCACACTGAGCACGCCATGGGCACGGATTTCATGAGCCTTTACGGAACGACCATCGCGCTGGTCATCATCTTCCTGCTGCTGCCTGTCCTGTTCCGGCGCAAGACGAAGCCTCCTCAGCACCGCGACGATCCAGTCGATCCCAAGTACGCAGCCACGTACTACCGCGCCTATCTCGGCGAGACGCTGCGCCTCGCGGGGTTCAATCCCGCAGAAATCCTGCGCGGCAAGGACAGCATGCCGAGCGGCGAACTGCTCGAGCTCATCGTGAAAGCCGAGGAGCTACTGTTCCTGCGCATCGTGAAGACGCTGCACAACGGCAAGCCCGAGCTCGACTACCCGCTCAAGGAATTCAACGACTATCGCGCCGGGCAGAGCTACAACAAGGCGCGCGACCTCGGGGCGAAGGACCAGGTGATCGACATGGCCATGGCACTGCTCAAGAAGATCAATCCGGTTCTGCAGCAGGTGGCCTGGAACTGGGTGCAGGGGACGTAGGCGATGCACGCACGGGCTTCTTCGCGGATGCCGCTCGGCTGCGCAGCAGCGCCGACTAACAATTCCGCCGCCGTGGCTCAGGCAAGTTCCGACTCGCCGGGTTGCCACAATTGATCACCGCCGCGCGCACGTCCCACTGCTAGGATTCGCGCCCGCATGCCGTTCACGATCTCACACGCCGCCGCAGTGCTGCCGCTGCACAAATGGAGCAAGGCGCGGCTGCCGCTCGCCGCGCTCATGATCGGCAGCATGTCGCCGGACTTCGCATTCTTCCTGCCCGGCGAACGCGAGCAATCCCACAGCATCGCCGGTTTGTTCTGGTATTGCTGGCCGCTGAGCATTGTGGCCTGGCTGCTGTTTGTTCGCGTGCTCGAGCAGCCGACCCTTGCGCTGCTGCCGCGGGCCTGGAGCACGCGCTTCGCCGCGTCCGACCGGGACATGACATTCAGGACGCTGGCGCTGGCGTCAGTCGCGGTCATCCTCGGTGCGGTGACGCACCTGATCTGGGATTCCTTCACGCACCGCGGCACTGCGGTCGTCGAGGCGATCCCCATGCTCAACTCGGTGGCCTTCTACTTCCACGGCTGGAGGATCCGTTGGTTCGTGGTCCTGCAGCTCCTGAGCTCGGGGCTTGGCGCGGCGCTGCTGGCGTTCTGGGCCTGGAGGCTCGCGCCCGGCCGCCATGTGCGGAACGCGCTGCCTGTGGTGTCGCACGCGACGCGCATTTCCAGCGTGGTGTTTCTGGTCGCGGTGTCGTCAGGGTCCGCGATCACCAATTACCTGCTTCACCCCGACTCCTGGTTCGAACGGCGGCTGTTTCATTTCTTGATCGGCGCGATGTCGGGCTGGTTGGTCGCGTGGCTCGCGGTCGCGGCCGCGATCGGCCGCCACGCGCGTAGCGGCACGGCTACGTCTAGCTAGTCAGCGCCGCGACAGGTGCCGGGCTTGAAGGTGTCAGACGTTGTCGACCGGTGCCGGGTAGCTCACGCCGCAGCCCCCGAGCCCGCAATAGCCGTTCGGATTCTTCGCCAGGTACTGCTGGTGATATTCCTCGGCGTAGAAGAACTCGGGCGCGTCGCCGACTTCGGTGGTGATCGTCGAACGATGCGCCGCGGTCAGCGCGTCCTGGTACGCGCGCTTGCTGGCCTGGGCGGCCTTCTGTTGCGCGTCGGTGGTGGTGTAGATAGCCGAGCGGTATTGCGTGCCCACATCCCCGCCCTGGCGCATGCCCTGCGTGGGGTCGTGAGATTCCCAGAACGCCTTGAGCAACGTGTCGTAGCTCACCTTGTTAGGGTCGTAGATCACGCGCACCACCTCGGTGTGACCCGTGCGTCCCGAGCACACCTCTTCATAGGTGGCATTGGGCGTATGGCCGCCAGCGTAGCCTACGGCCGTCGTCACCACGCCCGGGATCTGCCAGAACTTGCGCTCGGCGCCCCAGAAGCATCCCAGACCAAACACCGCTTCTTCGAGCCCACCGACCGCGGGTTGCTTGATGTTGCTGCCGTTCACGAAGTGCCGGCCCGAGAGCGGAATGGGCGTGCCGCGCCCGGGCAGCGCGTCGCTCATCGCGGGAATCGTGGTCTTCTTGCTGAGCAGTGCCATGGTGGAGGCTCCGGGTATCGCGGGATTGGACCCGAAGTGTGGGGTCTGGGAATGCGGTTCTCAACTGCTAGACTTGCGCGCCGATGACGGAATCCGCCAGCACACCGCGCCTGCGCGCCACGTTTGCGACCTACCTCGCCCTGGTGGCCGCCACCAGCGTGGTTGGCCCCCGGGAGATCGCGGTGGGCTGGAGCTACCTCGCGGGCATCGTCGGCTTCGTCTGCGTGGCGGTCGCCTGCCTAGGGCGCATCTGGTGCTCGCTGTTCATTGCCGGGCACAAGGACGAAGTGCTGGTCACCACCGGCCCCTATGCCCGCTGCCGGCATCCGCTCTACTCCTTCTCAATTGTCGGCGCGCTGGGGCTGGGGCTCGCGAGCAAGTCGATGCTGCTGTGCATCGGCGTGATGGTGATGATCGCGGCGCTGGTGGTCTACGCGGCGTCCTGCGAAGAACAGTTCCTGGCCGACGCGTTTCCGGAGGAGTTCAAGGCGTATGTGGTGGCCACCCCTAACATGTGGTGGCCACAAGCACGCAAGACACCGTTGCCCGCGCAGCTCGACGTGCGCCCGTCGGTGTTCTGGAAAGCATTCCTCGATGCCGGGGCGTTCTTCCTGCTGTATCTGCTGGTGGCGCTGGCAGCCGAGTACCGCATCACGCCGATGTTCTGACTGCGACGGCCGCGGGCCGGGTGTACGCTTCCCGCCATGAAAACGCGCGCCAGGAAGGCCAGGACTGCGCTGCCGTGCGCCGCGCTTGCGGCCATGCTCGGGTCCATTACCCTGACCACGGGGTGCATGACGTCATCCGTACCGGTGGAGCAGGCGTCCTCGCAGACTCTGATCGACACTCACTGGCGGCTCATGCAGATCGGCGCTGAGATCATCGACAATCCCGCCGCCGAACGCGACCTTCACGTCGTGTTGCGGTCGACGAACCTGCTGGTCAGTGGATATTCCGGATGTAATCGGATGTCTGGTCACTACGCAGTGAACGGCGATGCGCTCAAGTTCGACCAGATGGGCGGGACCAGGATGTTCTGCGAAGGCCGCATGGACCTGGAGCAGAAATTTCTGATCATGTTCGAGGCGGTGACGGCCTGGAAAATCACGGGCCGTACGCTGCAATTGCTGGACGCCAACGGTAAAGCTGTTGGCACCTTCGAAGCACCATCGCCATGAGCTCGCAGCCGGGCTGCCCGCTACCTGCAGTTATGAACCCTACTTCGTGCAGCGATACTCGCGCGTGACCAACCACTTGCCGCAATCGGATTTCACGCCGTCGAGACACTGGCGGTCTTCACCTTTGCGCTGGGCGTCCTGGTAGCGCCAATCCCGGCAGCGTTCGCGCGCCATCTGGATACCGGCCCGTTCGTCCACCTGCGGACTTTCGAACTTGCGGTATTCGTAAGACAGGCGCACGACGCCCTGATCCTGGTCGCTCTCGGCTTCGGACCACAGCTTGTAGGTCGTGCAGCCGGCCAGGCTCGACAACATGACGAGAAGCAACAGACGGTTCATTCGACTCACCTGGTTGAACTGATGCGGACTGTATCGTCTTTCGACACCAGACTGGCGGCGGCGTTCGTTCTGGCTAGTTGTCGCGGGTCACGCTATATATCCGCGCGATGCCAACCAACATGGACCTACCCGAGCAGGTTCCGGGCGCGGAAGCGTCACAGTTCAAACTGCTTGGAACCCGCCGCTTCCTGCCGTTCTTCCTCACGCAATTCCTCGGCGCCTTCAACGACAACCTGTTTCGCAACGCGGTGGTGGTGTCCATCATCTTCGGCGCATCGGTGGCTGCTTCGAAGGCTGCGCTGCTGTCGAACCTGGCACAGGGGCTATTCATCCTGCCGTTCTTCCTGTTCTCGGCATTGTCGGGGCAGCTCGCGGACAAATACGAGAAGTCGCGGCTGATCCGTCAGACGCGTTTCGCGGAAGTGGTGCTCATGTGCTGCGGCGCCATCGCGCTCTACATCGGCAATGTTCCCACGCTGCTCCTGGTCATATTCCTGTTAGGCATGCTGGCCACCATCTTCGGTCCGCTCAAGTATTCGCTGATGCCGCAACATCTGCGCCAGAGCGAACTGGTGGGCGGCAATGCGCTGGTGGACGCCGGCACGTTCCTCGCGATCCTCATTGGTACCATCACCGGCGGCCTGCTCGCGCCGACTCCGCAGGCCAATGCGGCGGCCGGGGGTACGCCCGATGCGCACCTCGCGACGGCCATCACCATGGTCGCCGTGGCGGTCGTCATGTACCTGTGCGCGCGGCAGATCCCGCGCGCCGAAGCCACCGATCCTTCGCTCAAGGTCGACTTCAACCCGATCACGTCCACGTTCGAGGTGATCCGCTTCGCCTCCAAGACCCGCGCCATCTTCCTCTCGTTGTTAGGGATCTCGTGGTTCTGGCTGGTGGGCGCGCTGATCCTGGCGCAGCTGCCGGCCTACGCCCGCGACGTGCTCGGCGGCGACAAGACGGTTTACACGCTGCTGCTGGCGGCGTTCTCGATCGGCACGGCGCTGGGTTCGCTGGCCTGCGAACGATTGTCCGGCCACAAGGTGGAGATCGGCCTCGTGCCGCTCGGTTCCATTGGCATGACGGTGTGCTTGCTGGACCTCTACTTCGAACATCCCGGCGTGCACGAAGCCGGCACGGCGATCGTCACGTGGACCGCATTCCTCGGCTCCGGTGGTTGGGACATCGCGCTCGACTGCGCGCTGATCGGGCTCTTCGGCGGGCTCTTCATCGTGCCGCTGTACGCGCTGATTCTGTCGCGCAGCGCCGAGAGCCATCGCGCGCGGATCATTGCCTGCAACAACATCATGAACGCGGGCTTCATGGTGTTGGCCGCCATACTCGCCATCCTGTGGCTCGAATTCCTGCACTTCACCATCCCGCAGCTCTTCATCGTCGCGGCGGTATTGAACGCCGTCGTGGCGGCGTACATCTACACCCTGGTGCCCGAGTTCCTCATGCGGTTCCTGTCGTGGATATTCGTGAACATCATGTATCGCATCAAGGTGCGCGGGCTCGAGAACATTCCCGAGACAGGGCCGGTTCTGCTGGTGAGCAATCACGTGAGCTTCATGGATCCACTGGTGATCGGCGGAAGCATTCGACGCCCGGTGCGCTTCGTCATGGACCACAACATCTTCAACATCCCGGTCATGAGCTTCATCTTCCGCACGGCGCGCGCCATTCCGATCGCGCCCGGGCATGAAGACATCGCCACGCTGCAGAAGGCTTTCGACCAGATCGACGCGGAGCTGGCGGCTGGCGAAATCGTCTGCATCTTCCCCGAAGGCAAGCTCACCAAGCACGGCGAGCTCAACGAATTCAAGAAAGGCGTGGAGAAGATTCTCGAGCGGCGTCCCGTACCCGTGGTGCCGCTGGCGCTGCGCGGACTCTACGGCAGCTTTTTCAGCCGCCAGGGCGGCAAGGCGCCGATGAGCAAGGCACCCCGGCGATTCTGGTCGCGCGTCGAAGTCGTGGTCACCGCACCGGTACCGGGTGATGGCACCAGCGCCACCAGCCTGCAAAAGATAGTCGCCGGCCTGCGCGGCGAGTGGCAGTAATGGGGACACTCCCCATTTACTAGCGAAAGGGGTCGGACCTGGAAAACGAGCAGCTGTTGAAGTCCGACGTGTTCGGGCGTGTGCGTCGCGTTGGCGCCGTGGTCATGCGCGAATCGGACCTCGCCCGCCCCTGGGCGCGCCGCCTCGCGCTGCATCTCATGCATCGCGAATATCGCGCGCTCACGCGGCTGGCGCTGGGCCAGGGCATCGACGGCATCCCGCGCGCGCTCGATCTCGACGCCGGGAAGCTCACGCGCAGCTGGATCGACGGCGCGCCCATGCAGATTGCGCAGCCGCGCGACCCGGCCTACTTCCGCGCCGCCTCGCGCCTGCTGCGCCGCCTGCACTCCGCGAATGTGATCCACAACGATCTCGCCAAGGAGACCAACTGGCTGGTGACGCCCGACGGCCGCCCGGCGCTCGTTGACTTCCAGCTGGCGATGACGCTGACACGTCGCGGCCCGCTGGCCCGCGCACTGGGGCACGACGATCTGCGGCACCTGCTCAAACACAAGCGCACCTATCTTCCAGAGCGGCTCACCACGCGCGAAAAGCGCATCCTCGCCAAACACTCGCTGGTGTCTCGGCTGTGGATGGGCAGCGGCAAGAAGGTCTATCTATTCGTGACACGCAATATCTTCCGCTGGCGGGATCGCGAAGGCGCGGGAGACCGCGTCCGTTGAGTTATCGGTGGCAATGGCGTCTACCGATACAATCCGGAAACTGGTGTCGATTCTGCAGAACACTATCCAGCTACTTGGCCACGGCCAGCATCGAAGGTTCAGCAGCCTTCGCCAGATACATCAGGTGCGCAATGCCGACGATGGGCAGCGCCACGAACATCATGAATATCCCGAAGTTGGGCTCGGGGCCGACTAGCCCCAGGATCAGATTGGCCGCTGCTCCAATAATGGTCGGGCCGGACAACACCCCGATCAGCGTGAAACCCAGCGTGCGGCTGTGCAACGCACGTCCTGACCAGACGTAGCGCATGCCCAGAAAGAGACCGATGGCGCCGATGAGCCCGGTTACTGTGACGGCATACCACAGCGCCAGCAAATACGCGCCGCCCGGCTGATTCAGGAACACTTTCTCGATGATCTCGGCATTCAATCGCACGATGCCCGAAGGACCGAATGTGAATTCAAACCACGCCAGCGTCAGCGGCCCGAAAAGACCAATCGTTTCGACGACCATCACCCAGCGTGAAATCCGCAACGTACCGTTCTCCATGGGAGCGAACCTCTGTTTGATGGCGGCTGTCAGGCAGCCGAAAGCCCAGCGAAATTGTTCTGCCTGGCTGTCCAGATGCGGCAGCTCGGCACGCATGGCTCGCGCCCATTCCGGGCGTTGCTTGCGCAACAGCCATTCCGAGAGCCGCAAACACGATGACGTCAGCAGGTTCATGCGCGACTGACCGAAGCCTTCGGACTCGCGCCGACTTCATCGGAGATAGCGAACTGCTCTTTCGCGTGCGCGACACCTTTTGCGGTCAGGCGATAGACGTGGCGTGGGGGTCGCCCGGCCTCTTCGGTCTCCACCCACTTGTGATCGAGGAACCCGCGATCGGAGAGCCGCATGAGAATGGGATATAGCGTGCCCGACAGCAGCTCCGTGGCCTTCGACAATTCATAGCCGTGATGCCACTTGCGCGGCTCGTCCATTAGTGCGCGCAGGAGGTTGAGAGTTTGCGCGGAAGAGCGACGTATGCGTGACATTGCGAATAAGTCTACATAGGTTGGTTTATAAGGCAAGCCCGCTTTCACCTAATCTTCGCGAGATGGCCTGCCTGATGCATCACACGTCTTTCGCATACACGAGGAAGCCGAAGTGCTTGGCCACCTTGTCGTAGAGCGTGCGGCCGGGCGTATTGGTGGTGTGCGTCTGCCAGTACACGCGCTTGCAGCCCGCGTCTTTGGCGATTTCGTAGACCTGCTGGATCAACGCCCGGCCGATGCCATGACCGCGGTAGTCAGGGGCGGTGAACAGATCCTGCAGGTAGCACAGCAGCTCGAGCCGCGAGGTGCTGCGGTGATAGAGGTAGTGGCAGATGCCGACAACTTTGCCATCGCGCTCGGCGACGATGCAGTGCACCGGCTCGCTGGCGTCGAAGAAGCGCCGCCACAGCGTGTCGTTCACTTCATCGGGCAGCGCGGTCGGGCCCGTGCGCTCGTAGAACGCGTTGTAGTCATCCCAGAGTGGCTTCCATGCGTCGTAGTCCTCAGGCGTCACCGCGCGAACGCAGACGTGAGGTCGGTTTTTCGTCATTTCGTTGGCTGTGCCTTCTGCGTGGACGCGACCTTTTCCGCCGGCACCAGCTGTCCGACGCACACCGGGAATTCCGCGTACAGCTCGTGCAGAGCCTTTTGGAACTGATAGTGATCGCCCAAGTCATCGCCGGGATTCGGCTTGTGCAGGGCGTCGCGCCGCAGCCACCACTGCTGCACTACGCCCACGGTCCACCGATCATTCATGCGCGAGAGCTGCAGACCGCGCGTCTTGTCGTCCTTGCTGGCGAGCAGATAGACCTGCGCCGTGCAGGTCGGGCCCTCTTCGCAGGGACAATCGGTCACCACGGGCGAGATATTGAGCGTCGCGCGCGGCAGATATTTCGCGGAGACCAGCTGCACTTCCCGAACTTCGTCATCGGAGATGTTCAGGTAGCGCAACGGCGTATCGCGCCGCGCCGGCCACAGTTCCAGCGCGCGCCTCTCGATGGGTTCGCGCTGCTTCCGCTCCATTTGCCAGTCCGCCATTTCCTTGAGCATGCGGGTGACATCTTTGGAGCTTGGTCGCTTGGCAGGTGTTTCAGAATGCGCGGGGAGCATCGCCACCAGGGCCACCGCCCACATCACTGCCATTCGCATTTTTTTGCCCCTGACCTGACCGTTGCCCGGATGTTATTGGCCGCGCATGTGTACAGGCAACGATTCTTCCGCAACTTGCGGGTTATTGTCTTGCGTGTGCGGGTTCTCATTCGTACCCTTACGCCGTTTTCGGTCATTAAGCCTTGGTCCCGGAGATTTCATGGGTATTGCCGCTCCTCATAATCTGCGCCGACCCGACGTGGGCATTCAGCGTCCGTTCGGCGTGCGCATCACGCTCAGGCTGGGCGATCCGTTTCGCAAGCTGCTCGGCGCGGACTGGAACAAGACGCACTGGTATGGCACGTCCGCCGAGCGCGACGCGGCGCTCATTGAAATGTCACGCAAGCACGAATATTCGCGCCCGGGCGACAAGCCGGCGTTGCAATTCGACAAGGTCGAGAAGCTGCACGAGTCGCGCGGCCTCTGAGCGCCGTTGCTCGGAGCGTTCTTGCTCTTCGAAATCTGATCTACGCCGCCGCTTCGGCGGCGTTACGAGTGGGGCGCCAGCCCCTAGAAAGTGCGGCCCAGGAACAGGTAATACGCGGAGCTGCCGCCTTCATCGAAGCCGGTGGCGAAGTACACCGGGCCTAACAAAGTATCCATGCCGACGAACAGACTGCCGTTGGTTTTCGCGCTGGCCCACGAGATGTCGCTGCGCGCGCTCCACACATTGCCTTTCTCGATCGATGCGCCGAGGTAAACGGGCACGTTGAGGAACCCCTGCCCGCCCTGGCCGACCTGTCGGTAATAGATGCCGCGGGCGATGGCGAAATGCGGTCCGACCAGCGTTTCCGGCGCAACGCCCGACATGTTCAGGAAGCCCCCCAGCGAAAAGAACGACCGCACAATGTCGACGTCGGAGTCGAGGCGGGTTCCCGCCGTGGTCCAGAGGATGGCGGTATTGCGGCCCCACGAGTGCGCGTAGAGCTGATCGAACACCATGAGATCGGCACTTTCCGCGTCGCCGCCACCTTCGCGCTCGCCCTGCCAGCCGAGCTGAAACGAGCCACCACGGTGCGGGAAGTTCACATCGTCGAGGGTGTCGTAGCGAAACTCGCTGAAGAAATTGTGGGTATCGAACTCCGACGGCGCCAGCAGCGGATCGCCGATGCGCACCCGTGCGGAGCCGATGGTACGGCCGGCGCCGATGCGGAACTCGCCGTAGTTACCGAGCTCACGCCCGAGATCGAGGCCGAAGTCAGTGGTGCGAACGCGATATTCGGCGAGGATGTGTTCGTTGGCATCGGCCAGCGGCAGCGTGCGGATCTGGAATTGTGCGTGCGGGGCCAGGAACCAGCGCGAGCGATAACCTGCCGGCAGATAGACCTCGGTGGCCACGCGCGGCGTCTCTCCCACCTGCACGTCCCACGTCCATTCACCGCCGTACTTGGTGAGCTCGGCAAGCGTGCCGCGGGCCGCCGCGTTGAACGAAGAATTGCCCTCAAAGTCGTTCTGCAATTGCAGGCCGAAGCGCAGATAGTTAGGACCCCAGGAATTGCGCCGCGTGGTGAGAGACAGTCCGTATTCCGGAGCGGCACCGTTCACCGGCTCGGCGGGAACCACGCGGTAATCGAGGATCTCCAGGTTTCCCTGGCCATAGAGCTCGCCGGCACGCCGCGCGAGTTTCGGCGGGTTCACGGTCTTGCCCACCTGGTCGGCGAACAGCGCATTGATTGCGCCGGCATATTTCTCCGCGCCCGGCTCGACGCGCAGGAACTTGATGGCGGGCAGGTCGCTGCGTTTGACGGCGCGTGCGTCGACGATGCGCTGGAATTCCTCGGCCGGCACACCAAGCGCGGCGAGGCGCTGCGTCTGGCCACGCGCGGCTTCCTCGCCGAGGCGCATCGCTCGTTCGTGCTCGGTGAAATCGAACGTGGAGAAATCGCCGAGCGCCGGGTCGATGACGATATCGGTCGACTTGAGCGTCTTGCGCTGCTCGGCGGTGTTGTGGCGGATCAGGATGGCCAGCATCTGGTTGGATACGGTGGCTACCGATACCAGCTTGCCGCGCTCGAGCAGCGGAAAGCCGCAGTCCACCACGATGAGGATATCCACGCCCATCTGGCGCGCTACGTCGATCGGCAGGTTCGACGACAGGCCCCCATCCACCAGCATCCGGTTTTCGCTCTCGACCGGCGCGAACACACCGGGCGCCGACAGGCTGGCGCGCATCGCGGTAGTCAGGTCGCCGTGATCGAGCACCACCCGGTCGCCGGTGACGATGTCGGTGGCGATGGCGCGGAAGGGAATGGCGAGATCATCGAAGCTCTGGATCTCTTTGCGCGGGTCCCAGTCAAGCTTTGAAGCGTAGTCCAGCCAGAAGGGGCAACCCGTTTCCGGATTGAAGTGCCAGGCGATCGTCTCTCGCACGTGCGCATCGAGGCGCTTG
>JBDTSV010000118.1:0-3522 GCA_039930985.1 Pseudomonadota bacterium | reverse complement strand
GCCCTGGTGGCCGACGTCCCAGACCAGGCGGTCGCGCGGCGTGTCGAACACATAATGCAAGGCCACGGTGAGCTCGACGGTGCCGAGTCCGGCGGCGAAATGCCCGCCGCGCGTGGCGACGCTCTTGATCAGGTAGTCACGCAGCTGATCGCAGATTTCGCCGAGCCGGGTTTCCGATTGCGCGCGCAGATCGGCCGGTGAGTTGAGCGAGCGCAACAGCGCGAAGGGATCCGGGGAAGTGGGCATTGCGAGCGAAGTTTACACGCGAGGCTGGGCCGGCACGCAGGCGAAATCCTCAGTTGGCGCGCGCCACCAGGAAATTCGCGAATTCGGAGAGCGCAGCAAAGCGCGTGCCCCAAGGCGTGAGTGCAGCAATGGCGCGGTCGCGGCGAACGATGGCCTGGTCGCGCGCCTTTTCGAGTCCGAGCACCGACGGATAAGTTGGCTTGACGCGATCGGCGTCGGCGCCGGCGCGTTTGCCGAGCGAAGTGGTGGTGCCTTCAACGTCGAGAATGTCGTCCTGGATCTGAAAGGCGAGACCGATCTCCGCGCCGAATTCCGCGAGCGCGGCGCGCTCCGGTACGTCCTCGAGCCCGGCGGAAACCGCGCCCAGCAGCACACTCGCCTGGATGAGCGCGCCGGTTTTCTGACGATGCATGCGCTCGAGCGAAGCTTCGCCCAACACTTGTTTGACCGCTTCGAGGTCGATGGCCTGGCCGCCCGCCATGCCGCGCGTACCGATGGCATCGGCCAGCATCTGCAGCAATTCGAGCCGTGCATTCGCGCTGATGGTCGCCGGCGCATGCGCCAGCACTTCGAAAGCACGCGCCTGCAGAGCGTCGCCGACCAGGATGGCGGTGGCTTCGTCGAATGCGCGATGGCAGGTAGGCCGGCCGCGTCGCAAGTCGTCATTGTCCATCGCCGGAAGATCATCGTGCACGAGGCTGTAGACGTGAATCAGCTCGACCGCCGCCGCCGCCGCGTCGAGCAATTCCAGCGGCGCACCGAGAGCTTCGCCGGTGGCGTACACCAGCACCGGACGCACACGCTTGCCACCGGCAAGCGTGCTGTAGCGCATTGCCTCGAGCAGTCGCGGCGTTTGCGCGCCGTCGATCTCGAGCGCGCGCGCCAGCACGCCCTCGATGCGCTGCTGGTAAACCGGAACTCGATTGACGAGGAAACCCTGCGGCGCGGCGCGCTCGATGTCAGCGACTGGCGGCGTCATCGCCGTCACCCGCATCGTCCGCGAAGGATTCGATCGATTCTTCGCCGCCGCGCGCGAGCAAGACTTCGACTTTCTGTTGCGCGGTTCGCAGCGCCGTCTGGCACTGGCGCGTGAGCGCCACCCCGCGTTCGAAAGTCTTGAGCGCGTCCTCGAGTGGTACGTCACCCTGTTCGAGTTTCTCGACGAGGGTTTCGAGTTCCAAGAGCGACTGTTCGAAGTCGGGCGACTTGTCGTTCTCTTTGGGGTCTTTCTTCGGTGGGTTTGGTTTCACGCGCGCGACGTTAAACGTCATCGCGCGCGAGGGTCAAACGATTGATGAACCCGATTGACGCCCGCGCCGCAGCGGCCGTAGAGTGCCGCCACTCTTAGAACAAGTCTAAATGAGAGCAATTCTCGAATGGATAACAGAAGGAGCGAGCCGTGAATCTCAAGGGCAGCAAGACCGAGAAGAATCTGAAGGACGCATTTTCCGGTGAGTCGCAGGCGAATCGTCGCTATCTGTATTTCGCAGCGAAGGCGGATGTCGAGGGATACAACGACGTGTCGACGGTGTTCCGTTCAACCGCGGAAGGTGAGACCGGCCACGCGCATGGTCACCTCGAATATCTCGAGACGGTCGGCGATCCGGCCACCGGTCTGCCGATCGGCGAAACCAAGAACAATCTCAAGGCGGCGATCGCCGGCGAGACGCATGAGTACAGCGACATGTATCCGGGCATGGCGAAGCAGGCGCGCGAAGAGGGGTTCTCCGAAATCGCCGATTGGTTCGAAACGCTCGCGAAGGCTGAACGCTCGCATGCCAATCGTTTCCAGAAGGCGCTGGACACACTCTGACAGCGCGTCCGGGTGAGCGTCTCAGATAACGGCATACGCGAGGGCAGCCTCCAGGCGCCCTCGCGTCATCCGCTCGACTGGCGGAGCCCCGACTTCGTCGATGAAGTTGCGCTGGAAAAAGAACTCACGCGCGTCTTCGACGTCTGCCATGGCTGTCGCCGCTGCTTCAGCCTGTGCAACTCGTTCCCGACCTTGTTCGATGCCATCGATGCGTCATCGACGCTCGAGCTCGATGGCGTCGACAGACAGGTCTACTGGGACGTGGTCGATCACTGTTACCTCTGTGACATGTGTTTCATGACGAAGTGTCCGTATGTTCCGCCGCATCCCTGGAACATCGACTTCCCGCACCTGATGCTGCGCGCGAAACACGTGCAGCACCTCAAGGGTGAGCACAGCTTTCGCGACAAACTACTGTCGAACACGCGCGGGCTCGGCAGCATCGCCGGCATTCCCGTGGTGGCCGAGATCGTCAACGCGGTCAATGGCACGAAAGTGGGACGCAAGTTGCTGGAGGCGACGCTGGGCGTGGACGCCACGGCGCCCATTCCGAAATTTCATTCGAACACCGGCAGCAAACGCGCCCGCAAGATTGCCAGGTCGTCGGGTGTGGCCACGCCCACCGCAGAAACTCGCGGCAAGGTGGCGCTGTTCGTCACCTGCTATGGCGATCGCAACGAGCCGCACCTGCCCGAAGATTTGACGGCGGTGTTCGAGCACAACGGTATTCCCGTGAAGGTCGTGGGCAAGGAAAAATGCTGTGGCATGCCCAAGCTCGAGCTCGGCGATCTCGAGACGGTCGCCAGGTACAAGGACTTCAACATTCCGCAGCTGAAAGCGCTCATCGACGACGGTTACGACATCGTCGCGCCAATTCCTTCCTGCGTGCTCATGTTCAAGCAGGAGCTGCCACTCATGTTCCCGGAAGACTCGGACGTGCAGGCGGTGAAGGCGGGAATCTTCGATCCTTTCGAATACCTGATGCTGCGCCACAAGGCGGGACTGCTGCGCACCGACTTCACGCAGAAGTTGGGCAAGGTCAGCTATCACGTGCCGTGCCATTTGCGCGTGCAGAACATCGGCCTCAAGACGCGCGATGTTTTGAAGCTCGTACCCGAGACCACGGTCGATGTCATCGAGCGGTGCTCGGGGCATAACGGCACCTACGCGGTGAAGAAGGAATATCGCGCCGCCTCGGTGAAGATCGGCAAGCCGGTCGTATCGAGAGTCGCCGCGGCAAAGGCCGATCACTATTCGAGCGACTGCCCGATGGCCGGGCACCAGATCGAGAGCGGACTATCAAACGTCGATTCGGGCGGTGAGTCCGGCGCGGTGCCGCGCGCACCGGAACATCCCATGACGCTGGTGCGCAAGGCTTACGGACTTTGAACGCGGCCATGAAGAAATTATCCGAATCGGATCTGCTCTCGGCGCTGTCCGGTCAGAACTTAAGTGTTGAGATT